>DATCYX010000259.1:0-2012 GCA_036526235.1 Anaerolineales bacterium
GCATACCGTTGTGCAGATATTGCACTTGATACACTGATCTAGACTTAGTTCGACAGGGTGATGTATTGGTTGCATGGTTGGCTGTCAGCTCAGTTGGTTGGATATGCTGTATGCAGTGGCTAAGGCGATGCCTTCGGCGGAACGCTCGCGTATGGAATCACAGGAACCAATTTGGTTGCCAGCGATGTAGAGATTTTCAAAGAGATGGCTGCCATTGGCTTGAATGGGTTTGAACTCATCGCTCACCAATATGCCTGATTGGTAAATTGGATGGCTTAATTGGGTAAGGAATTGGGATTCAAACCAATTATTGCGATCGTCTGGTGCAATAACAGGCAAATTGAACACACTTTCGCTGGGTTTTTGCCCATATTCAAAATGGATTCCTCCACCCAAGATACCACCGGTAGCAAGGATGAAGGTGTTGGCATGATGGGGCTTCAAGCGCGCTGCGGCTTCTGTATACACGGTTGAAATTCGTGATCCATCATAAGCAGCCGATTGGGCTTGCATACCATCGTATACCTGCCCGCCGAGCCGCTCAATCTCTGCAATCAACAGGTTGTGCAAACGGATCCCAGGGATGGAGGGTGGCAGGGTGGGGATCTCAAAAACCGGCATTTCGAGAAGCGTTTCGAGTTCATTTTTGACTTTAAGAGTGTCTTTCAGGCCCAAGACAGCCGGGAAACCCACCCTTTTTGCGCCCTGCAAATGTGTTTTTAATTGCCAAGCGACCTCACGACGAAACTCGGCTGACTCAAACAGTGATGCTAATACCCGACCGCTGACGAAGCGCTGCTGGCGCAGAGACGGTAAATCAATTGTCACCCCTAAAGCTTGCCTACCTTGTCGAGTGAGGTTTGCGGCGATCAGCTCGGAATAGAAGTCAGGATACTGCTCGAATCCCACGATGAGCATCGGTTGGTTCTGGCGTAGGTCGCCGGCCACCATAGTCTCAGGCACCAGGCAAGCGGGACGGAATGTCCCCAGCGCCGAGGGGAGTAGCCAGTTTCTGTCCAAATCTCCGTGAAATGGATAGCCCAACTGAGCAGACAAAGTTTTAAAGTCTTCCAGCGCAGCTTCAATATGCTCCAGTTGGACCAATGCGTATGGGTGTTTTGAATTTTCGCGGAGAATTTGCTTTATCCCCGCTACAGGTGATTGTAAAGGATCTGTGCTATCTAGTGGGTAGTAACCTAATACGTTAATGCACCCAGAGCCCCAGTGAAGCGCACCCCAGCCTTTTGTAACCAGGCGCACTTTTTTACCCTTCTGCGCTACTTTCCAGGCAGAGAATAGCCCAGCCAAACCACCTCCAATGACAAGGATATCCAGTAATGATCTCTTTCTCACCCCTTCACGCTTTGTAATCGGCGCAGGAGTTCGGGAGGTTGGGGTTTGAGATTGTTCCGGTAGGAACATATCTGCAGCTGCGCTATTTCCCTCCAGTTTCGAAGGTTGAGCATACATCTCTGGCCCCAAGCGTGAGCTCATAGGACCAGGCAGGTGATCGGCATTCAGCACATCCAAATAGATCAGTTCATCCAGGCGTTCCTGCCTAAGTTGCTGGCCCCATAGCACGGGCAGCAAACCCTTCCATCGCTCCTGGAGAAAATCGCGCAGGGCGACATTGGTTAGCTCTACGCTAGGTTTTGAGCTATCTACTTGTGATGGTGCCAAACGGTGGAGAATACCCGCCACGCGGTAGGTACAAAAGCCCCCCTGGCAGGGTCCCATGCCCAGGCGCACATCACGGCGCACATCATCGATGGTTTTCGCATTTCGCTCGAGAATAGATCGGGTTACATCTGCGTACGTGGCAAGCTCGCATTCGCAGACTAATTGACCGTAGCTTTTATCTTGCTCAATCTGCGCCAGGCGGGCGCCCAGATAGTGTTTCTTGTGATCTGGTCCAGGGAGCAGCTCCAAATGGGTGCGGCAGGCACGCTGCGTCCCTAATTTCTTGCACACCAGATCGACAGTGACCTCAGCCATCTTGCGGTACGTGGTCC
>DATCYX010000260.1:0-8660 GCA_036526235.1 Anaerolineales bacterium
GCCCGCCGAGTACACCAGGTGGCGCAACCTGCCGGGTAGGTCGGGCTTGCTGCCGGCGCCTCGCAAGATCGAACCCCAGCGATAGAACTCCCGGTAGGCACGCCAGTAGCCAGCCTCCAGCGTCTCAGCGTCCATGCGAGCCGGGCGAAAGACGGCATGACGCGTATCATACTTATCCCAGTCGTGGCTGGTAATACGCGCCTGGTCCTGCAAACGAGCGTGCAAGGGAGTGCCCGGATATGGAGTCAGGATGTGGAAGGTGGCTGTCTCCACACCCTGCGTGATCGCCCAATCTACGCTACGGTCGAAGACATCTGGATCATCGCCGTCCATGCCAAAGACAAAACTGGCGTTGACCATCACACCCAGGTCATGCAGTCGGCGGATGGCGGCTTCGTACCCAGGGAGTTGATCCCTACGGGTTAGGTTGTGGTATTTGTGCTGAGTACGCAGGTTATCGACATTGAGCGTCTCGAAGCCCACGAACAGGCTGCGTAAGCCGCATTCGACGGCTTTTTCTAACAAGCCAGGTCGCAACACCGACTGCACCGTTCCAGCAGCCTGCCACAGCCGCCCCATGCCGCGCATCCCGTCGAAAAGTGAGGCGGCGAAGCGCGGATCGCCAAACAGGTGGTCGTCGAGGAAATACAGGTGGCGTCCTGGCAGTCGCTCGATCTCAGCCAGGGCATGATCCACTGCCTGGGTATAGAACGACCTGCCGCCCTGAAAAAAGGTATCTTTATAGCAAAAGTCGCAGTGATGTGGGCAGCCGCGCGAGACCACCAAAGAATTCGGCACCAGATACAGGTGGCGCTTGATCAGATCTCGGCGCACCCTTGGCACACCGATCAGGGTGCGTGAGTGCGAGCGATAAACCTTTTTGGGGAACCAGGCACGAAAATCCTCCAGGAAAACCGGCCAGGTATCCTCCCCGGGGCCGATGAAGATGCTATCCGCGTGCTGGGCAGCTTCTTCGGGGAGGGAGGTGACATGCAGCCCGCCCAGGCATACATAAACCCCTTTCCGTCGATAGTGGTCGGCGATCTCATAGGCACGATAGGCCGATGTAATATACACCTGGATCACGACCAGGTCGGGCCGGTCATCAAGGTTAAGCGTTTCTACGTGCTCATCCTGGATGGTGACATGGTCATCGGGACCCAAGTAGCCAGCCAGAGATGCCAGCCCCAATGGCGGGAAGAGCGAG
Organism: Anaerolineales bacterium; assembly: GCA_036526235.1. GTDB lineage: Bacteria > Chloroflexota > Anaerolineae > Anaerolineales > UBA4823 > DATCYX01. The sequence continues at coordinate 1,208 of DATCYX010000260.1, forward strand.
TATTTAATCGGTCGCCAGAAGGGGCTCTTGGCTTCGGTCAGCGCGGGCAGGATCAGTTTTACTCTCATGATTGGGCTATCTTCCAAGCGTTTCTTGGCGACCGGGCACTTTTCCGCTCATGTATCTCACCCTGCCCAAAGAAAGCGGAAGCCATAGCTGCCAGACTAGATCTATGATTGGCATCGAGAGCAGCAGTAAGGCGAGCCCAAACAACGGCCAGTTAAATGTGACCGGCAACACTTGGCGGACAGCTATAGGTCCCTCTCCCAGGGCGCGCAACGCATCGGTCATGAAGGTGTAGAGCGCCATGCCTGCCCCACAGAGACTTGCCAGCCAGGCAGGCCAGCGAGGCCACAGCCACTGACCGGATGGTTGGAATTGCGTGATGAGGGTACCGGTCATGACCATCAATAAAGCAATGCTTGCCGGGGCGAGCACTGGCCCCCACCAAGGTAGGGGGATCAGGAATAGGATGTCCCAGTCTAAGAGCGAGTCAGGCCATCCGCTTAGAGGCACCAGGAAAACGTAATACAGGATATCCCAGGCGCCAAAAGCCAGCATGGCATAGCCCAAACGCGAGCGGCGCTCTGCTCCTGCCAGGTAGCCGACAGCCCATAACATGATTAATGTGGATACCTCGCGAACCACCTCGGCTTTCCCCAATCCCACCGAGACTGGCAATGGATCGATCTGGTAGGGCTGCACCCGGTCGAGCAATAATCTCATGTAGAGCACAACAGCCGCCTCTAACCACGCCATCGCAGCGGCAAACAGTACAACAAAGATCCAGCGAGTTCTTTCCTTCATTACTAAACCTCCTAGCTTCATCAGCTCTTCAGCAAAGTCCGCTCATGCTCGAATGAGCATCCAGATCCATCTTAGGTGCCTCACCAGATAAACTCCACCTTTCAAAACCGCAGTCTGGTGCACTCAGGTGCTTGACGTGCTTGTGTTTTTCCAGTACATTCAAGCCTGGGAGTGGATTACCATGAATTTATTGAGCGAGATTCAATCCGCGCGGGACGATCCTAAGGAAATGGAATCTCTGTATCAGACCGCTTGCAAGGCTGATAAATGCGAAGAATTCCGCCTCGCGCTGGAGGCATGCTACCAGGAATCCCCCGAGGATATTCTGTATGCCGCCTGGCATTACCGCTTACAAGCTTCCCTTGAGCAGGACTCATCCCAGGCTGCCGGGGTCAATTGGAAGTTAGCTGTCCCTTTGGGAATTGCTACAGGCTTAATATTCTGGGGGCTCTCCGACTTCAATGTGCATTTTCTGGATCACCTGCCCTACTTGGCGTTGCTTTGGGCGCCCATAGCTACCCTGTTCGCCTTAGGTTTTCTGGCATTTACGGCGCAGCGCCATTACCGGCGTAGTCTCCTGGTTGGGATAGCCGTCTGTCTGGCAAGCGCATACGTGCTGCTCATTGCCCCGTCTCAAAAAAGTGGCTACCACCGTCATTATCTGGATTTGATGATCATTCACCTGCCATTGCTGAGCTGGATTTCCTTGGGGATCAGTGTTCTGGAACGCGGCACCAGACCCCGGAATAAATTCGCGTTCTTGATGAAATCCATTGAAGTGATGCTCACTGCTGGTGTATATCTGGTCGCCGGCGCGGTTTTTGTCGCCATCACCAATGGAATGTTCCAGGCGCTCAGTATTGAGCTGCCAGACATTACCATACGGTTGATTACCTTCGGCGGTATAGGCCTGATTCCTGTGCTGGCGCTGGCCAGCTCCTATAACCCCAGATTCAGACCGCAAGAACAGGACTTCACCCAAGGGTTAAGCCGTTTCGTCGCTACCTTGATGCGCCTTCTGCTGCCACTCACCCTGGCGGTGTTGGTCATTTACATCCTATTCATACCATTCAACTTCATGGAGCCTTTCAAAAACCGTGATGTGCTCATCGTGTATAACCTGATGTTGTTCGCCATCATGGGCCTACTGATCGGTGCTACACCAGTGAGAACGGAAGACCTATCGCTGCAACTGCAAAAGGGATTGCGCTATGGCATTCTGGTTGTGGCAATCTTGGCTGTCCTGGTCAGTATTTATGCACTCTCTGCCACTGTTTACCGTACCATAGAGGGTGGTATCACCATGAACCGCCTGACCATCATTGGCTGGAACAGCATCAACATCGCCATCTTGATCGTGCTCATTTATAAACAATTCCGATATCGGGGGAAAAATTGGGCCAACCACCTGAAATCAGTATTTAGCTTGGGGATGACCGGTTACGTGGTTTGGGTCATATTTCTGATAGTCGCCATCCCGTTACTGTTCAGGTAAGGGCGTATGCTTGAAATCATCCTTGTCGAAGATAATCAACGCCTGCGCAAAGCCTTAAAATCCGGGCTGGAGGCCACCAGTCAGGCGCGCCAGGTTTTCGATAGCGACCGCGGCGAAGCTGCCCTGGAGTACTGCCTGGAAGCGCAGCCAGAGCCATCTAAAACCGTCATCTTGATGGATGTGCAGTTGGCTGGGGAGATGAACGGCATCCAGGCAGCAGTCGCCATCCGGCGAGAGTTTCCTCGCTTTCCAGTCGTTTTTTATTCGATTCAGGACGAGGATGTCTACTACCGTGATTTTCGCCGCTCTGGTATCCTCAGCCACTACGCTTATGTGCGCAAATCCAACTACCTGCTCCCTGAGATGATCCTTCCGCTGCTGCAAGATGCCATCGCCGGGCGCAGCTTTATCGATGCGGAGATCGAGGCGCGCGTCCAGGAGGTGCGTTTGAAAGACGAAAACGACCCGATGGCGTTGCTGGAGCCAAACGAGCAGGTCGTCGCTCGTCTGCTGGCGGAGGGGTTGACCAACGAACAAATCGCCGCCCGTCTGGGTTTCCGCGATAAGCGCACTATCAGCCGCACCAACGGGCAGATATATGTCGCCTGGGGGTTGACCAATTCGACCACCGATGAGAAGGTGGCGCGCACCCGGGCAGTGCTGATCGTCCAATCAGGCCAGCTGTTAAGCTGGGACGAAGGCGGCGTCGCCCATGTGCTGAACGAGCAGGGCGATTGGATTCCTTGGGTGCAGTGATCGGCGAAAGATGAGCGGTAACTTTTATCTCGACTGGGCAATCCAGGCCATCTCACTGTTTAACACCATCCTGCTGCTCTGGCTGGGTCTCACGGTGCTGCTCAATGCCGAGCGACGCACGCCGGGACTGTGGATTGCTGGGGCACAGCTGCTCATGGGTGCTGCCTTCTTCCTGAGCCATTCCATCATCCTTGGATATGGACAATTTGTTTTTGGTCCAGGCGTCAATTTTTGGTGGCGGGTGGGTTGGATACCGGTGATAGGCGTGCCATATACCTGGTACGGAGTCATGTTATGGTACGCTGGCTACTGGAGCGAACCGGTCTCGGAGTTGCGCCGCCGCCATCGCTACTGGTTTATGATCACCACCGGGCTGGTGGCTCTGGTCTTTGGGCTGCTGATCTTTGCCAACCCCCTGCCTACTTTCAGCCAGGTGGCAGAGCTGAAATTAAATGCCACCCCCTCTATTGGTGGAATCCCGTTATTAATCCTGATCTACCCGTTGTATATCGCCACCTGTATCAGCCTCTCGATTGATGTGCTGCGCCGCCCGGCTCCATCCGGTCGTTTGATGGGGGATTTGGCGCGCCGCCGAGCCCGCCCATGGTTGTTCGCAGCTTCGTTTGTGCAACTTGGGGTCAGCATCCTGGTAGGGCTGGTGATGCTGGGGGTTATTTTGAGCGCCGGTCGACGGGTGTACGACCACACTATGGCAGTCACTGTGGCCTGGTTCGACCTGGTCATCGCAGGCCTGATCACCAGCGCCATCGTTCTCGTCGGACAGGCGATTGTCTCCTACGAAGTTTTTACCGGCAAACCTCTACCCCGCGGCGGCTTGCGACGCTACTGGCAGCGGTTGATTATCCTGGCGGCCGGGTACGCCGTGGCGGTCAGTTTCAGCCTGACCCTACCCCTGAAACCCATCTACAGCCTGATGCTGAGCACTGCTCTAATGATCGCTTTCTACGCCTTGCTCACCTGGCGATCTTACAACGAGCGAGAGAGTTACATCGAGCGCCTGCGACCCTTTGTCGCCAGCCAAAGGCTGTATGAGCAAATAACTGCTTCCTCTCTCCAGTCGCCGCCAGAATTGGATGCTTATCCCCCGTTTCAGGCGCTATGCGCCGATCTATTGGGGGCGCAGTGCGCGTACCTCATCCCTCTCGGCCCGCTAGCACCGCTGGCAGGCCCACCGTTGGTATACCCGCAAGCAAAAGATGCCCCGCTACCTGGTCTGGGTGAAATCATCCCCCAATGGACCAATCCGCAGGACCTCTGTACCCCACTCGATCCGGGAGTATTTTACGGGGCTGCCTGGGGCATCCCACTGTGGAGCGAGCGCGGCCTGGTAGGCGGGCTGCTGTTGGGTGAAAAAGTCGACGGGTCGCTGTATACGCAGGAGGATTTCGAGATCGCCCGCGCCGTCTGCGAACGGCTGGTAGATACCCAGGCCAGCGCAGAGATGGCGCGCCGCTTGATGGCGCTGCAACGCCAGCGCCTTGCGGAGAGTCAGGTGCTCGACAGGCAAACTCGCCGCGCCTTGCACGATGATGTCTTGCCCCGCCTGCACGCCATGATGCTGGATTTGAGCGGGGGGAAGCTGCCTCCACACACCACCGATGAGATGATGAAATCCTTGGGGGAACTCCACCACCAGATTTCTGACCTGCTGCGCGAGCTGCCTCCTGCCACTGCCCCGCAAATCACGCGTCTGGGGCTGATCGAGGCGCTGCGCCAGGTGGTAGATGGCGAGTTGAAAGGTGCCTATGACCAGGTCGAATGGCACATCCCGTCGGATGCTGATGCGCGCGCTCGTGATTTACCCCCATATAAAGCAGAAGTGCTCTTTTACGCTGCGCGGGAGGCCTTGCGTAATGCTGCCAAACATGCTGGATGGCAACAGGCCGCTGCGCCACTATACCTGCGCATCCGTGCAAGGTGGCACGATGGTTTCGAGCTGAGTATTGAAGACAATGGACGGGGGGTGGGTGGGTCAGGCGACGCCCAGCGCGGCAGCGGTCAAGGTCTCACCCTGCATAGCACGCTGATGGCTGTGATCGGCGGGTCGTTGGAAATGGAGAGCACGCCGGGCGTATCCACCCGGGTAATTTTGCGAATCCCCGATGATTAAACGCGATTTATGCGGAGCATCTGCTCACTAATCCCCACGATAACCAATTTTCATACTTGATAGCGCGTTGACAAATACTTCCACCATGCGTTCCAGGTTGGCTTCTTCAGCCACGATGCGGTAAGATTGGCGACCCATGTGGCGCAGGCGGGAGGCATTGGTGAGGGCATCTTGCAGCGTGCGGGTCAGTGCCTCGAGGTCGCCCGGCGGCACTCGCCAGCCGTTCTTGGGGCGCACCAGGTCATCCTGGGTGCCATCGCCCTCGGCGACGATCACCGGCAGTCCGTGTGCCATGGCCTCCTGCACCGCTAGCCCTCCGGTGCCGGGAAGCACAAACAGGTCGGCGCGCGAAAAATACGGCTCCAGATCGGCAGCGCGCTTGGCTCCGGGAAATTGAGCACGGGGGTAAACCTGGCGAGCTAGGGTTTGGAAATCATCCATCGCTGGCCCGTCTCCCACGATCCACACCTCCGGTTGCGACTCGAGCGGCAAGGCAGCGCAGGCGTGAAGCAGGTTGTCGATGCGCTTGCGCGCCTGCAGGCGGCCGACAAACAGCACCACTGGTCGCTCGCCAAAAGATTGCGGGCGCTCCTGCGGCGGGGTGGCGGGGCGCGGCGCGGCGGCATTGGGCGCCACGAAGACATTCTCCGCGGGAAAGCCATACGCCCGGTATTCTTCTGCGCCGCGCTGGCTGTAAGCGATCATGCCATCGAAATGGGATAGGAAACGAGCGCGAGCGGGCTTGCGGAATGGCTCCAGCGAGCCCTTGCCTTGCGGCGCTCCTAGCCCCCACCCCAACACCGGGCGATGGCGGGCACGCATCCAGGAACATGCCAGGCGTGTGGAGAGATAGCGCGGGTTGGCCTCAACGATCAGGGCATCGGGTTGCCATGCGTCCAGCCACTCGATCAGACCTCCCTGCCAGCACAGGTAGAAAGGCGAGCCTACCCGCCCAAAATGCAAATTGCGAGCCGGGTAAAACCGGGCTGTCTCCAATTTTTCCGCTGTCTGGATGGCCTCGCCCCGGGTTGGCTGACCAGCAAAGACGCTCAAACCACCTTCGCAAGCCGCGGCCAGGGCATTGAAGAATGGAGCGCGATAAGCCGGTAGCACGCGCTGCTGTAGACCAAGACGACCTGCGAAGACGGGTTGACTATCCATCCCCCTGATTATACAGGATGGTCACTGCAGGCGGATGCCATAGATTACCGCCTATTCGGGTTTCGCGATAACATACGCTTTCCAATCCATTTCGGCAGCAGAATTCAGAAGGGGATAACCGGTCTCCATGCGGCAAATAAGGTACCCGCTGTTTGTCAGCTCATCCCAGGCTACTTGAGCTGCTTCAGCGCCATGCAGCTCCAACAGGAGAAACGGGCGAGCTTGCCTCAACAACCGGCGCATGCCCGGCAGGGCCAGTACCTCGCCACCCTCTATATCTATCTTGATGATGTGCGGTAGGGGGTGTCTTTGCCCAAACACAAAATCATCCAGCGCCAGCCCGTTAATGGTGATGGACTGATCATATTCGCCTTGCCGCCCTGCCGATCCGGCGGCTTTGCCCATTCCGCCCGAAGGACCGATCAGAAATTGAGTCGGGGCAGACTGATTCGTCACCGCAGCCTCAACAACTTGAACTCTGGTCTCGAGCCCGTTGAGTGCCAGGTTGGCGCGCAAGCGATCGATATTGGCGGGCAAAGCTTCAAAAGCATACACTTGCCCACTCTCACCCACGGCTTTTGCCAGGAGCAAGGAGATATAGCCAATATTGGCACCTACATCGTACGCCACCATCCCAGGTCGTACAAACTGCAGGAGGGCAGCTTGCAAATCCGGCTCGTACGTTCCCAGCCAGTAATCCTTCTCTTCTTGTAGATCCAACAGCAAAGTCGCACCCTGCAATTCGCCGCCAGCCACCTGGACACGCGTCAGGCCGCGCGGTGCAGCCCGGTTTAATCCGGAGCGGATCAATCTCGCCAGCGGGCCAGATCGGTAGAGCGCCCTTTTGAGAGGCACCGGGGTCAAGCGGGCTGCTAGAGCAGCTATTGAGAGTAGGGGATTTGACATAGACCGCGTTAGCTAGCCGCTAATTCTCCAATAAGACATCCAAATATCTCTGTACCAGATCATCCAGCCCGAAAGCTTGTTCGGCGCGCGCCCGAGCCGCGCGCCGGAAGTGGCCCTGATTCTCTAGAATCTCCAAGGCAGCCACACTGAGGGCAGAGATGTCCGGTCGCTCAAGCTGCCAGGGGTCTCCACCATAC
>DATCYX010000261.1:0-3385 GCA_036526235.1 Anaerolineales bacterium
GGGGTAAAGGTTTAATGGTGGCGGTTGAACTTATCAACCAACAGGGACAACCGATCACCGTTGAGCAGGTCAAACGTATTATTAAAAAGCTCGGAGCTGCCGGAGTAGTGATGACCAAATGCGGGCAAAGCGCACTACGCATTGCACCAGCGCTGTCCATCACCTGTGATGAAGCCGACGCGGCAGTCGATATCGTCATCGATGTACTGAAAGCGTACAGCGCGGAGACCTAATGCTGGCGGTAGTTAAAGAAGGACCCGGACCCGGGTTCGCTCTGCGTGACCTACCCATCCCCAAACTGCTCCCCGGCACTGTGCTGGTGAGGGTGGGAGCTGTCGGCATCTGCGGCTCAGATATCCCCATCTTCAATGGCATTCGCCAGGTGCCTTATCCATTAGTGCCGGGTCACGAGTTTGCAGGTGAGATTGCTGACATAGCGGACGATGTCTCAGGCTGGGAGATCGGCGAACGGGTGGCAGTCGGTTTGGTGATCGGCTGCGGGCATTGTCCAATGTGCCGTCGTGGAGATGAAAACCTTTGCGCGGAGCTAAGAGAGATCGGCATCCATATCAATGGGGCGTATGCAGAATATGTACGTGTGCCAATAAGATGCCTGCACCGCATTCCTGACAGCATGTCCTACGCGGATGGCGCGACGGTGGATCCGCTGGCGTCAGCCTATCGCGGCATCCGTCGTATGTCCCCCCAACCCTCGGATCATGTGGTGATCTTCGGCCCTGGCCCTATCGGCCTATACGCCTTGCAAGCAGTGCGCGTATCAGGGGTGACCAGCGTCACAGTGGTCGGTCAACATCCAGGCCCGCGCATGGATGCAGCCCATTCGCTGGGGGCAGACCTTGTAGTGAATAGCGCCCGTCAAGATTTGACGCCAGCAATCGCGAACATTACCGGTGGCTCAATGGCAAGCCTGGTAGTGGAGGCTACCGGCAAGCCTAATGTCTTCGAGCAGTTATTATCTATCTGTGCTAAAGATGCGCGGGTGCTTATCCTGGGTATATTTCACGAAGACGCCTGCTTCACACCCGCCACGCTGGTACGGGGAGAGTTGCGCGTTGAGGGCAGTTTTTGCTATAACTGGACTGACTTCGAGAGGAGCCTCGATCTGATAAAGCGCGGCTTGGTTTCCAACCGTCAGCTAATCACCCATACCCTACCATTGGATCAGATCGGACAAGCATTAGAAATCATCAACTGCCAGGAGGCAATAAAAGTGATTCTCCAGCCAACGATGCCTGCTTGATGCAATCGGGCTGGCCATTAAAAGAAAACTACTTGACAGATTCCACAATACCCTTAAAATCGGGTTGAATGGAATACTCTTATGTCCGTCATTTATCAGGGTTTCGCCCCGCAGCGCCAGCTGCGATGGGCGAAATTTTTTTATATGACCAGAGAGCCGTACAGGCTCTCTTTTTTTGTCTGTGAGAAATGCATGCAGCTTCCAGGCCTGATCGATCCCCATGTGCACATGCGCGAGCCCGGCGCTACCCATAAAGAGGACTGGGGTAGCGGCACATCAGCCGCCCTGGCCGGCGGATTTACTATCGTGCTGGCGATGCCCAATACCCAGCCGCCTGTGACGGATCGCGATTCCTTCTCTATGGCACTGAAGGCAGCCCGCCTCAAAGCTCTCTGCGATTACGCTCAATACCTAGGAGCAGGACCAGACAACGTGGAGGTTCTCCCCAGAATGGCCTTGCGCTCCGCTGGATTGAAAATGTACCTGGACCAGACCTACGGGCCGCTGCGCCTGGACGATATGGCGCTTTGGATGGCACACTTCGCCCAGTGGCCGCGCCAGATGCCGATCGTTGCCCACGCTGAAGGGAGCACGCTGGCAGCGGTGATCCTCCTGGCGCTGCTATACGACCGCCCGCTTCATCTGGCACATGTCTCGCGGCGGGATGAAATACTCTTAATTCGGGCTGCTAAGGAACGAGGCATTCGTATTACCTGTGAGGTAGCCCCACACCATCTCTTTTTGACCCACGACGATCTACCTGGCGGCCGCGGCGAAGTGCGCCCACGACTGGCGACCGCTGCTGATCGAGACGCATTGTGGGCGAACATGGATGTCATCGATTGTTTTGCCACTGACCATGCTCCCCATACCCAGGTGGAGAAAGACAGCCCCAACCCACCCCCTGGCTTTCCGGGCTTAGAGACCGCCTTGCCTTTGCTGCTTACTGCGGTGAACGAAGGCCGATTGAACACCGATGACCTGCTAACCCGCATGGTGAACAACCCACGTCGCATTTTCAATCTGCCCGAGCAACCGGATACCTGGATAGAAGTGGATACGGACGATGTTTGGGAAATCCGCGCCGCAGACACTTTCACCCGCTGCGCCTGGACACCCTTCGAAGGCTGGAAGGTGCGCGGGCGGGTGCGGAAAGTGACTTTGCGCGGGCGCGAAGCGTTTCGAGATGGAAAAATCCTGGCACCCGCGGGATATGGAAAGCATATACGCGATGAAAACCGCAGTCTAGCAATATAAGGAGATTTTATGACCACTTTTAGCCCACCTTCCCGAGTTCAAAATCCATTTTTACCGTTCGGTGACCAGCGCAAAGCTCCTTTCTATGGGAAAGATATCATCTCGGTCAAGCAATTCTCTCGCCCCGACCTGGATTATATCTTCGGCGTAGCGCATGAAATGCGTGAGATGGTCGAGCGCATCGGCACATTTGATCTGTTGAAAGGCAAGATCCTCGCCAACCTGTTCTACGAGCCCTCCACGCGCACTTCTTCGTCATTTACCTCAGCGATGGAACGCCTGGGGGGTAGCGTTATCCCCATTAACGAAGTGCGCTATTCGTCGGTCTCCAAAGGCGAATCGCTGCCAGATACAGTGCGCACTTTAGAGTGCTATGCTGACGTGATTGTGCTGCGGCACCCCGAGGTTGGCGCTTCAGCCCTGGCAGCTCAGTACGCACGCAAACCAATCATCAACGCCGGTGACGGCATCGGTGAACACCCCACCCAGGCTCTACTCGACCTGTTCACTATTATCGAAGAGCTGGGACAGGCGGACAGCCTGACAGTGACTATGCTGGGTGATTTAAAATACGGTCGTACAGTTCACTCCCTGGCGCGCCTGCTCTCTTTATACAATGTCAGCCTGCATTATGTCTCACCAGATATCCTGCGCATGCCTACTGAGATTATTGCCGAACTCAAAGAGAAGGGCATCCCCCAAGTCGAACATTCCACTCTTGATGAGGCAGTACCCAAGACCGACGTGCTTTACGTCACCCGTGTACAAAAAGAACGTTTTGCTGACCAGGCTGAATATGAAAGCGTTAAAGACGCTTACGTCATTACACCAGATATCATGACCAAGGCAAAAGAGCGTATGATCGTG
>DATCYX010000262.1:0-11306 GCA_036526235.1 Anaerolineales bacterium
TATATCCTGCGTCTGTAATGATTGATTGTGGAGGAATAGATGAAATTACTTGAAGGTAAAACCGCGCTGGTATTTGGTCTAGCCAATGAACGTTCGATTGCTTGGGGGATTACCAAGGCTTTTCATGAGCATGGCGCCACCTTGGGCATCAGCTACGCAGGCGAAGTCTTGGAGCGGCGTGTCCGCCCCCTTGCGGCGGAGATCGGTTGTAACTTTGTAGAATCCTGTGACGTGACTGCCGACGAGCAGATCGAGATGGTGGCACAAAAGGCTGCGGAAGCCTTTGGGCAGATCGATATCCTGGTGCATGCCATCGCATTTGCAAACCGGGATGAGCTGAGCGGGCCGTATTACAATACCAGCCGGGCTGGTTTTCACACGGCGATGGATATCAGCGTGTATTCCTTCACAGCATTGGCTAAAGCGTTCCAGCCCTTATTGCGCCCCGGTGGCGCCCTGCTTACGCTGACATATTATGGGGCGGAGAAAGTTTCCCCTCACTATAATGTGATGGGTGTCGCCAAGGCGGCTTTGGAAGCCTCGGTGCGCTACCTGGCGTATGACTTTGGCAAGCAGAAGGTGCGTGTAAACGCGATCTCCGCAGGCCCAATCCGCACACTGGCGGCAGCTGGCGTATCTGGGTTTAAGAGCATGTACCGCCAGTTTGCTGAGATCGCTCCTCTACATGAAAATATCACCATTGAAGATGTGGGCGGTGCGGCGGTATTCCTGTGCTCCGACCTGGCAGGTAAGACCACGGGCGAGGTAACGTATGTCGATTCGGGGTATAACATTCTGGGCATCCCGGAGCCGGTTGATTAAAGATGTTTCGTAGAAGGGAGGATCCTTTACTTCCCCCCACCCAACCCATGCCAACGGAGAGGGTTACCTCGGTGTTGGGCAGCGGCATTGTGTGGAAAGGCAACCTGAGCGGTGTGGGAGGCATCCGGATTGAAGGCGCCTTCGAAGGTGATATAACTCTGCGGGGTATGTTGGTCATTGGGGAGACCGGGCGGGTCACCTGCGAGCACCTGCGCGCTAATGTGGTCATTGTGGCTGGAGCAGTGCAGGGTAACATCACTGCCGAAAAAGTGGAGATCCGTAGGACTGGACGTGTATGGGGGGATGTAACTACTGCGGCATTTGCCACTGAAGAGGGGGCATTTCTACGCGGTCAGATCCGCATGGAAGAGCAGGTAGAATTGGGGACTGGGGCAAGCTCGGAAGCAGATGCAGAAGCTGAATCCGAAGCCGGGGTTGACGGATAGATCGATTATCGCAAGAGCGTGGCGTAATAAATTGCTGCGATGATGTGGATGATGGCAGCGGTGAAGAGTACCATGCCAATGGGGATATGCACCGCGTGCCACAGCGCCAGCAGACGACGTGCCGTGGTTAGTGATGCCAGCTGGATCTCCAGTGTTCTCCTTCGAGATAGCAATTTCTCCAGAACCCGGGCTTGCTGGCGTTCCTGCGAGGACAAGCGCCGGCGCTTTAGCCACCAATTTAATTGATAGGTCAAATCTAATAAGCCTCTGCCCACAATTAAGGTGAACTGCCCTGCAGAACCCAGCGGCGCGGTGGAGAAATTATGTGCCAGGTTGCGCAGAGACTTATCTGGCGCGCTGAGCCAGTTTTTTAACTCCTGGTCTGCGGCAGCGATTTGTTCTTCGAGCAGGCGCGCTTCTACCTCCACGCCGTCAACGGTACGCGGCACGGAGGTATAGATATAGCGACCAATAAAGCCGCTGGCGACGATTGTGACAGTGAGCAGCATCACGATCCCAGCCAGGCCATTAAACTTCCATGAGGAGTGCAACAGCACCATATATGGACCGACAATCCCGGTGAAGATGTGGAAGTCCAGCCAGTCTGCCATGCGCCCCCAGCGTGCGCTATGGCTGCGCTTTCGTAAAGTGTAGAGCGTCTCGGTCATTACCATCATAATAAAACCCAGGATGCCGAGGCTGTGACCAAAGAATTCGCTGGCGCGCGGGATGCCATCCTGCCAGGCCAGAACGAACAAGTACGCCAGGCTGATGCATACGATGGCAGCAAATGAGAGCCACAGCTCGCGGTTACTGCGTCGCAAAGGCGTATCTCGCTTTCCAATGGCACCAGAAATCAGCCAGGATATCCACCAGCGGCGCACCCGGCTGGAGAAGCTGCTGGCGGATCGGCGTGATATCCGCCTGTTCGGTGATCAATTGGTGTAATGGTCTGGAGAGAGTCTGGTCGCCCATAATGATCGCACCCAATAAGTTGTTTTTACCTATCTGGAGGCGCAGGCGGTTGATCTCGAAGTGGGATTGGACGGCGATGGCATCGGGAAGCTGGCGCCAGGTCTCGCTATCGCCGCGGACGATGCCGATCACGTCCTGATCGTCGCCTCGACCGACTGTGCCGACGATGGTTGTGGTCAAATCGGCCAGTCGGGTCACGTTAAATGCAATTAGCTTATAGTATGGAGTGGTGATACCTGCCATGTTTAATCCGGCAGTGTGTCCTTGGTCTCGCGCTGGTCCCCAAAGGCTGTCCACTACCGACTTGCCAGTGAAGGGGTCATACACCTGGGCTACATCACCCGCTGCGAACACGTCGGGAGCACTGCTTTGCAAGGTCTCGCTCACCTCGACGCCGCGATCGACGCACAAGCCAGATATCTCCGCCAGCTCTTTGCGGGGACGGATACCAATTGCAATAGCTAGTATGTCACACCGCATCGTCTGGTTGTCTTGGGTGCGCACGCCCACCACACGCCCGTTTTTGCCTAGGATCTCTCTGAGTTCGGTGTGGTAGTGGATATGCACTCCAGTTCCTCGCAGACGGTTTTCTACAATTTGTGATTCGGTTTTATCCAACACATTGCTCCAGTAACGATCGCCGCGCAAGAAGTAATGTGTTCTCACACCATGTTTTACCAGCCCTTCGACAATCTCCAATGCGGTGATGCCCCCGCCCACAACGACCGCCGTTCGCGCTTTGCGAGCCAGCTTGATGATCCAGCGGGCGTCGTCCAGCTTGTCTAGTTTGACCACGCCGTGTAAGTCCACGCCAGGGATATTCATCATGTTTGCCTCGGCTCCCACAGCGATCAACAGGCGGTCGTAGGGCATTGTGGCTCCATTGTGTAGGCGGACGAGATGTTGCTCTGGATAAATTCGTTCTACCCGTGCGTGCAGACGGCGGATATTTAGCTTATGATAGTTGGCTTGATCCATAGGAAAAAGTTGCCGCTCATTGATCTCACCGTTCAGGTAATAGGCTAAACCTGGACGCGAATAGTACCCGTGAGATTCATCCCCAATCAAGGTGATCTCTCCACGGGGATCGACGCTGCGGATGGCTTCAATCGCTGCGATGGAAGCCACACCGCTGCCGATCATCACGTAGCGGCGCATCTCAGTCTCCAGCCAATCCGGGCGTCTGTGATGTGAACATGCTGGTACCCTCGAAACGAAGAACACCGCGCGGACAACGGGCAACACATTCGCCGCACGTCAGGCAGTGGCTGTCCTTCACCGGGATCCCTTTCCAGGCATGCTGGCGCACATCAATGTTGATTGGGCAGTTATATGTACAGACACCGCACTGCACACAGCGGGCCGGTTCGGGAACTACGTATCCCTGGACCAGGGCCTTGCGCCGGGTGATTTCGAGTTTAAATAGACTGGTGATGTTCATTCCTCACCTCGAGGATGGCAATCTGCGCAACGGGAAGCGATATCGGTGATGCCTTTTTCATTGTGATGTTCTTCCGTTTTGTTCCGGTCGTGGCAGTTGTAGCATGTATATGAACTTCCGCCTGAAGGGTGACAGACCGAACAGCGACCATTTGCACCTTTATGATTAATGGGGAAGGTGTGATTACTTAGGCGCACATCGCTCCAGTTTTGGGTGTTATGGCAGTCGGAGCACTGCCCGGAGTAATGGTTGGACGGGCGATTGTGGCAGGACTGGCAATCGGTCAAGCCGGAGTGACTGAAACTCACCGACCCCCATCCATTGGTGTTGTGGCAGTTTGAGCACTGCCCGGAGTAATGGTTGGATGGTCGGTTGTGGCAGGACTGGCAATCGGTCAGGCCAGAGTGGCTGAAACTCACCGAACTCCATCCATTGGTGTTGTGACAGTTGGAGCACTGCCCGGAGTAATGGTTGGATGGTCGGTTGTGGCAGGACTGGCAGTCAGTCAGACCAGTATGGCTGAAACTCGCTGATCCCCATCCACTGGTGTTGTGGCAGTTTGAGCACTGCCCGGAGTAGTGGTTGGATGGGCGGTTATGGCAAGACTGTCAATCGGTCAGGCCAGTATGGTTGAAGTTAGCTGGCTTCCAGGCGCTGGTAGTGTGGCATGCCGAGCACTGCCCGCTGAAGTGGTTTCTCGGCCTTGAATGGCAAGACTGGCAATCTGTCAGACCTGTGTGGTCAAATTTGGCCGGTCTCCATGCGCTGGAATTGTGGCATGCCGAGCACTGCCCGCTGAAGTGGTTCGACGGCCTTTTGTGACAAGACTGGCAGTCGGTCAGTCCGGTGTGATCAAATTTGGCTGGTTTCCATGCACTGGTGCTGTGACAGGTAGAACACTGCCCGCTGAAGTGGTTCGACGGCCTTTTGTGACAAGACTGGCAGTCTGTTAGGCCAGTGTGATCAAATTTGGCTGGTCTCCATGCGCTTGTGCTGTGACAGGCAGAGCACTGCCCGCTGAAGTGGTTCGACGGCCTTTTGTGACAAGACTGGCAGTCGGTCAGTCCGGTGTGGTCAAATTTGGCTGGTCTCCATGCGCTGGTGCTGTGACAATTGGAGCACTGCCCGCTAAAGTGGTTTTTCGGCCTTGTATGGCAAGACTGGCAATCTTTTGCGCCTGTGGCCTCATGGTTAAAACGCGCCGGTTTCCATGCCTGGGTGCTATGGCAGGCAGAGCACTGCCCGCTGAAGTGGTTTTTTGGCCGAGCATGGCAGGTCTGGCAGTCCTTGGTTGCCACTACCTGGTGATTGAAGTGGATATCGTCCCATGCCAGGATTGTATGACAGGAAGCACAATCGCCAGGGTAATGGTTGGCAGGCACCACATTGCGATGGCAATCGATACATTGGCTGGAAGTACCGGAGAATTGCCCGTTTTTATGGCAGCTTTCACATGCTAAACCAGCGTGCCCTCCACCTAGGGGGAAGAAGGTGTGTTGCGCCCCGAGGCTGCCGGCTGGGAAGTTGATGATTCTTGGGTCAATCGCGGCGATAGCGGAGACATCCAATGTGGATGGGTCTTCATGCGTGCCAACCACAGAAAGAACGAGCAGCTTCCTGGCGTTCTCCAGTGATTGAGCGGTAGACGCCCCAGATCCAGCCAGCAGCGAGCGCAACGTCTCCACCTGGGCTAAAAGCGCTGCCACAGTATCAGGGTCTTCAATTGGGGCGATGGTTAGCACGGAGACGAGCTTTTCGATCTGTGTCACCACATTCGCCAGGCGCGCCATCAACGCTGGGAGATCTTCGTCGGGCGCCGCGGCGATAGCTATTTCTGCCTGGTCCAGGGCATTATCCAGGGCCTTCAGTGCGATAACCTCCCGATCTGTGCGTGCTAACTCGAGAAGATCCATTACTCGCCGCTCACTCAGGTCTAAGTAGTAATTCGCCTTGCCGGTAGGGTTGATAAATAGGAAGGCGCCTTTTTCCTCGGCGAACTCCTGCAGTGGAAAAAGGGAACTGCCAGGTTGGAAGGGAGCGGCATAAGCCAGGTACGCTCCCATACTCGACACAAGCATAGCTAGCGCAAGTGCAATGGGTATCGAGAACAGCAGGAATTTTCGCATGGCGTTTTCCTCAGGCTAATTATCCTCTTTGAGACCAGCTGGGTGGCAACTGGCGCAGTCCGCAAGCTTTTCGAGCGAGATTCCTTCTTCCTGGTGCTTTGCAGCAGTTTCATCTGGCTGGTGGTCATGGCACCCGTAGCAGGTGTATTCGATATAACTGTCTGGGTGGCAGGCATTGCAGGTAATTTCACCTTGTTCGCCGTGATCCAAGGGAAAGCGGTGTTGTATCAACAGGGCAGGTGTCCAGGCTTGGGCGCTGTGGCAATACTGGCATTCCAGCCCAAAGAACCCGGCATGGATGTCTGGCTCGGCGTGACACTCTGCACAAGTGGCCGGCGTGCCGGTGAAGACCTGATCAGCATGACATTCCTGGCAGGCGATCTCAGCGTGGCGCCCGTCCAGAGGGAAGACGGCCTCGTGGTTGAAATTGGCCATTCGATCCACGCCGTCATGGCAGGCGACACAGTCGCTACCATATTGTGCCTGGTGCTCGACCATGAAAGCAGCCCTTTCATCCCCTTGAGAATGGCAGGATATACAGCTTTCCTGTTCAAAGCTCTGGGCATCTCCTGTGTGGCAACCAAGGCAGGAGAGTGGATTGCCCTCATAATCCACACGGTGTAAGGATAGGCTGAAGCCCGCCTGGATGGCGTGCTCGAAGGGTGCCTCTTCCCAAGTGGCAGGAGACCAGGCATCGGGGGTATGGCAGGCTTTGCAATCGGATGTGAACATCTCAGGGTGGGGATCATCCTTGGCATGACATTCGACGCAATCACTTGGCGTGCCCACAGGCTGACTTGAGGATAAGCCTCCACCGCCGCGCCCAACAGCGAGTTCCTGCGGCGCGTGGCAATCGGCACAGTAAGCCTGTGCATGTTTTCCTTCCAGGGGGAAAGCAGTCGTTTGGTGGTCGAAGTCAGCCAGGCGGTCTCCTCCATCATGGCAATATGAGCAGTTTGCACCGTATTGCTGGCTGTGCTGGACGGCAAAGTCCATATTTTCCGCAGCGTGGCACAAAGTGCAATATGAATCCGAAAACGCCATCTTCCCTTCATACTGGTGACAGGCGAGGCACTCCATTGGCGATGCGTCATAATTGACCTGGTGACGAAGCAGGCTGAACCGCGTTTTCGAGTGATCGAACAAGGCAAATGCCGCTTGTGTAGGGTCGAAATCTTCTCCTTGGTGATCGGTATGGCAAGCAAAACAACGCCTGATATCAGCTATCAGGCTGTGCGCCCCATCCTTGCGATGGATTTGCCCGGCCACGCTGCTGTGGCACTCCAGGCACAGGGTGTCCTGCGTGGTTTTGAGCGGCTGGTGACAACGGCTGCAATCCGGCTCGATTTCGGCGTGTGAAGTAAAACCCTGCAGAGAAACGCCGGGCTGGCTTTTTGCGCTCAATTTGCCCGGACTGAAGGCAATTCCTCCATCTCGCACAAGTAGCATAGCCAAACCGGCCAACAAAAGTGCAGTGGCCAGGAATCCAAAGATGGATGAAAACGGGTGCACTCTCCTCATGAGGTAATTTGCCGGTTTTTCTCACAGAATGTGATAAGATTTGCATAATTTAGCCTTGAATATTGAAAGCTAAATTGCCCAATCGCCGACTTTCCTAACCTATATTGTCGCCATTTGGGCGAAAGCGTGACGGCTATTTGGAAAACCTTAAACAGAACTTAATCGTATTTTCTTAAAACATTGATTATCTTTATGAGTGATCGAGAGTTTCGTATAAAAACTGGATTTGGAGGTGGACCTTGACGCGCATTATGCTTGTTGACGATGAACCTCTCATTACCGATTCCCTCACCTATAGCTTGCGCCGCGAGGGGTTTGATGTCAAATCAGTGGGAGATGGCTCCATAGCTCTACAGGAAATCCTGGATTATGCGCCGGATCTGGTGGTGCTGGATGTGATGCTGCCCGGCATGAACGGCCTAGAAATCTGCCGCCGATTGCGTGCCCAAAGTACCATCCCCGTGATTATGCTCACCGCGCGTGGCGAGGAGATCGACCGCGTATTGGGTCTGGAAGTGGGGGCAGACGATTATCTGGCGAAGCCGTTCTCATTCCGGGAGCTCCTGGCTCGCGTGCGCTCGATTTTGCGCCGTGTGGAGCTGGATCGCCAGGTATCAATGATGCAATCGATTAACTTAGGTAACCTGACCCTAGATTCTACGGCGCGGCGAGTGTTTAAGAGTGGTCAGGAAGTGCAGCTATCCGCGCGCGAGTTTGATTTGCTTTCTTGCTTGATGAAGAATGCGGGTCGTGCCCTGAGCCGCGAGGATTTGCTTGGAGAGGTGTGGGGGAGTGACTGGATTGGCGACCAACGCACCCTGGATGTGCATGTGCGTTGGCTGCGCTTAAAAGTCGAAGATGATCCTGCCAGCCCTAAATATATACAGACCGTGCGTGGTCACGGCTATCGATTTGCAGGGCCAGAAGAATTGGAATAAATGCGCTTTTTTCTGCCTCATACGATCCAGGCGCGGTTGATCCTTTCCCATCTGCTGGTTTCACTTGCCAGCGTGGCCCTGATCGCTTCTTATGCTGGCCAAATTCTATACTCTGCCGTCCGCCAGCAAGCTGAACACCGTTATGAAGTTCTGAGTTTTGCAGCTGCCAGAGATGTCGAGGGGTCTTTGATCGATTATCTGTCTGGCCAGTCGTCAAATGAACGAGTTCGCCAATCGCTAGCCCGGATTTTTTCCAGCCAACCGGAAGTCCATTACACGATTTACCTGCCTGATGGAATCCCTCTGATGGATAGTTCAGGCAATTTACCCCCTGCCGCTGATCCGCAAACCAGGCCTGAGCTTTGGGAAGCCTTATCTAGGCAAACAGGGGAAGGGGAAGTATTTCGTCGGTCATGGCAAGGCGAAGAGTTCCTTTATCTCGTCACGCGCATCGAGCGCGAGGATCAAGTGTATGGGCTATTAAGCATCAATATTCCCTTGGAAGCCGTCCTGAAACCAGCGCGCTCCTCCTTGTTATTGCTGACTGGGTTTGCTTTGATCATTGGGCTGGTGGTGAGCGTAGCTGGCTTTTTCCTGGCGCGCAGTCTGGCAGAGCCGAT
This sequence comes from Anaerolineales bacterium, assembly GCA_036526235.1. Lineage (GTDB taxonomy): Bacteria > Chloroflexota > Anaerolineae > Anaerolineales > UBA4823 > DATCYX01. Next base: position 8,890 of record DATCYX010000262.1, read on the forward strand.
TGAGCAAATCACGCATGCCGCCGAGAGCCTGACCAGCGATAAGATGAGCGCGCGCTTTGACTCATCGACCAATCTACAGGAAATTAACCTTTTGGCGGTGGCATTCAATAATATGGCGGCCCGGCTTGAGTCCTACGTGAACGAGTTGCGCAGCTTCGTGGCGAACGCCAGCCATGAGTTGCGCACACCGCTGACCTCAATTAAGTTGCGTGTCGAAGCTCTGCGCAACGGTGCTTTGGATGATCCCCCGGTATCTGAACGCTTTCTAGGTGAAGTCGAAAGCGAGGTGGATCGCATGAGCAGTATGGTCAACGATCTATTGGATCTGTCGCGCATCGAAACCGGGCTGGACCCGAGCCGGCATGAGCCAGTTGATTTGGCTACTATCACCTACGATGTCTTTGATGCCTTCAAGGTGCGGGCTGAGCGAGCCGAGATTCAGCTAGGATCTTCCATCCATCCAGATCTGCCTCCCGTGATGGGCAACGAGGAGCAGTTGCGGCGTATGCTGTATAACCTGGTGGACAATGCCGTGAAGTATACTGCTCGCAATGGGCGGGTAGAGATTTCCTTGGAAGTAAATGAGCAAGGAGGAAATCTTCTACTGAAAGTCAGCGATACAGGTTATGGGATTGCACCGGTGCATCTCCCCCATCTTTTCGAGCGTTTTTACCGCGTTGAGGCTACGCGACCTCGCTATGGCCCATCCACGGGAAGCGGTCTTGGTCTGCCAATTGCGAAATCTATTATTGAGGCGCACGGCGGTAAGATCGGCGTAGACAGCCAATTGGGGCAAGGCACAGTTTTTTGGGTTGAGCTACCCACGCAAAAAATGCCTATTTCCCGCGCAAATATGAACGGAACGGGAGAATAGGAAATATCAGCAGACTGCTGATTACTTCTTGGCTACACCGTACGTGCTGAAAATGCGCATTCGGCAGGCCAGGCTAGATTTCCCGTTGGAGTCATTGACCAGGAATGAATAGCATTCCTGCCATTCATTCTTCCAGCTATCGTAGACGTACACAGCCAGCTCGCCCTTCTCCCAGGCGCTTACCTCAGAGCGGTTTACAATGAAGAAAACGTACACCGCGCCCAGCACGTGCGTGACTTTCTCCCCGTTGGATTTGGTAAAACGCACGCTAAGCAAATCGTGCTTGAATTTGGGGTGGTTTGTGGCTTTGATCTTGCTGTCGTCAATGCGCGCCAGGCGCACAGCCCCGGTGAACTGGCTATCGGTGAAGCTGACGCCTGCCCGTCCGCTGTAGAATTCCACCGTCTCGCCTTTCTTGATGGTGCTGGTCGTAGCGGGCAAAACGCTGGCCGCGATGACGGATAACGCCAAAAGGATGGCAATTGTGGTTAAGACGATTTTTTTGGTTTGCATGGCACCCTCCTCTGCTTATATTGAACCGTTTAGGCTTACGCTGTTATAAGAGAGAAGGACCTCTCCAACTGCGTAACTTTGGCAATATTCCCTGAAATTATTGTACTTAGGTTATCAAAAAAGTCAACAGGTGGATGACGCTGCAGCCCGGTGACCAGCTAGGCTGCACAGGGGCGCCAAAATCTCAGGCTAGGCTGCGCTGGCGCGCCGGATCATCCCTGTGTCTGCATCAGAGCCTGGCGAACAGAGCCTGTGAGGGCTACATCCCCTTCCACTGTGGTTTGCGCTTTTCTGTGAACGCGGCCATCCCCTCTTTCTGATCTTGACTGGCGAAAAGGAAGTAAAACGCGCGGCGCTCGTCAGCCATACCCTCAGCCAAGGTGGTTTCGAAGGCATGGTTGACCGCCTCCTTGCCCATGCGCACTGCAAGTGGGGCGCGGGCGGCGATCTCGGTTGCCAATTCAAGGGCCTCTTGCAGATAGCGCTCCACCGGCACCACGCGGTTGACCAGCCCATAGTGCAAAGCCTCCGAGGCGGTTAGGGTGCGGTTGTTCAGCACCATCTCCATGGCGAGCGCTTTGCCCACAGCCCGGGTCAGGCGTTGTGTGCCGCCTGCCCCCGGGATCACACCCAGGTTGATCTCGGGCTGCCCGAAGCGCGCCGTTTCGGAGGCCACGATCATGTCGCAAGACATGGCCAGCTCATTGCCCCCGCCCAGACACCAGCCCGACACGGCAGCGATGACCGGTTTGGTGACCTTCTGGATAGCGTCGAAGTTGCCGATCATATCGCGTTTCAGCATCTCGACCGCTGAGGCCTCGGACATTTCCATAATGTCTGCTCCTGCAGCAAAGGCGCGCTCGTCACCCGTAATAACGATAGCGCCGATCGCTTCATCGGCCTCGAATGCCAATAGTGCATCCATCAGCTCGCGGGTCAGGCCGCTACTCAGTGCATTGAGGGCTTTGGGGCGGTTCAGGCGCACCAGCCCCACACGGTCGTGGACTTCGGTGAGAATAAATTCGTAGGT
>DATCYX010000263.1:0-8932 GCA_036526235.1 Anaerolineales bacterium
AAGGATTTGCGTGTTGGATAACCGCCATTCCTGTTTGTAAGGATGGCGGAATTTTATTGCCTATCTACTCAATAGCCCGAAAGGATCATTTGAAAATGAAGCTCTATGTTGGAAATCTGTCCTATAACTCAACTGAAGAGGACATCCGTACATTGTTCGCCCAGGCGGGAACAGTGGTCTCCGTGGATCTGATCAAGGATCGCTTTACGGGCTCTTCGAAAGGCTTCGCATTTGTGGAGATGAGCTCCCAAAGCGAAGGCGAGAACGCCATCCGTATGTTTGATGGATATAGCTTGGATGACCGCGAGATCAAGGTAAATGTGGCTCGCCCACGCGAGGAGCGCAGTTCTGGTGGCTTTGACAATCGGCGCGGCGGCTACGGCGGCGGTCGTGGTCAAGGCGGTCAAGGTGGTCGTGGCGGTCGGGACCGACGCGGTGGCGGTGGTACCCGCAGGTATTAAAATCAGAACTTGTTTCGTTAAAGAAAAAAATTGGGGGTTGGGCGGCATTGTCCGCCAACCCCTTACTTTCTCGCCAACTGATTAGCTTCTTAAAGTAGGAATTGTGGAATTTCAAGTAGGTGATAAAGTAGTTCACTGGTCGTATGGTCCGGGAGAGATCATTCAGCTGGACGAGAAGAGCATCTCGGGCCAGAATGCTTTGTATTATGTGGTCCAGATCAGGGACCTCACCCTATGGGTTCCAGTGCAGGGAGGCGATCAATCTAGCCTTCGATTGCCAACCTCGACGCGTGAGTTTAGGAGACTTTTTAAAATATTACGCAGTCCTGGGGAGAAAATTTCTGACGATCGATATGAGCGAAAAACTCAATTGACTGAGCGCATGCGAGAAGGGACGCTTGAGTCGATCTGCGGCATTATTCGTGATCTCACTACCTATAGCTATTCAAAGAAACTAAATGACTATGATGCATCCCTGCTGGAGCGTGCTAAAAAATTCTTGCTGGAGGAGTGGAAGATTTCCCTCTCTGTCCCATTAAGTGATGCTCAACGCGAATTGGATATACTTTTAGAAGAGGGGCGAATCGTCGCTGCGGATGAATGAAGTGCTTCGAGCGCATCACTTGATTGTAGCAGCAAAACAATAAAGACAGATCAGAATCACCCAATTGGAAATGGCCTCACGCTTGGGCTGGTGGTATCGCCGCGAAGAGGAGGGAACTCCGGTCATTAAGTGTCAGAGAGTGCCATACCACCATCATCTTATTATCTAAGAATAATCTTCATCTAATCTTGGCGTGTTAGAATGCTTTAATCATTCTTCGATTGGTACCTGCCCTAACACAATGAAGGTGATACCTATCAGTAAACAGGGATTGTAAATCCTATAAGTATCGAGGTAAATATGAAAACCAAATTGTTCGTTGGAAATCTGACTCATGCTACAACCGAAGATGAACTGAGCAGACTCTTTGCCCAGGTGGGTAAGGTGACTTCCATTGAACTGATTTCTCTCCCGCATTTAGACACATCAAAACACATTGCCTTTGTGGATATGGATAGCCGCCTTGAGGCCGAGAAAGCCATCCGGCTACTGAATGGATCTGATCTGCACGGTCGAGCCTTGAAGGTTAATATCGCTCGCCCACGTGAGGCGCGCCCGGCAAGTGGGGGCTGGTACACAGATTCCCCGTCTCCCAGCCGCCGGCGCTAAAACCCATTTCGCAACAAGTAATTAGCTCAGGACTTGCGCAGTTCAAAGACATCCTAACTACGTAATTTCAATAGATGAGTAAATGGTTAGAATATCCCCATTTACAAGTCTTGAGTGCTTTATGTGGTAGAATACTTGAGTCTTATAATCAGATTTGCGTGTATTGATGTGTCGCCATTCCGCTTTATAAGGGAATGGCGGTGTTTGTTAACCACGGATCTGCACAATTAAATTTAAGGAGAAAGTTAGAAATGGATACGAAATTGTACGTTGGAAATTTGTCTTATGATACGACCGAAGATACCTTGCGCAGCCTGCTGAGCCAGGCGGGCACAGTGGAATCCGTGGATATGATCACAGATCGGGATACTGGGAGACCGAAAGGTTTTGCCTTTGTCACCATGGGCAGCCAGGTTGATGCAGAGAAAGCGATTACCATGTTCAACGAGAAGATCGTCGATAATCGCACGATCAAGGTCAATATCGCCCGTCCCCGCGAAGAGCGGCCGCGCGCGGGTGGTTACGGCTACCGCCGGTAATCATTCCACATGTCATAGGGACCCCACCCAATTACGGTGGGGTTTTTTATTTTAAGTACTTCCACAGTTGAACAAATGGACTGGGGATCTATCCTGATCCACTGTACCCCCACACAGGACTTCTCAACTCGCTCGGCGTACTATGACTGATCGCTCGCGGGGTATAATACACACATCTCACCTAGAGATATAACGTTTGTTATTCCAACCATCTCATCGGAGTACCCATGACAAGCATTGGAAAATCCGTCCACCGCATCGATGCGTTCGGCAAAGTCACTGGGCAGACACTCTTTCCTGGTGATATCAACTTGCCAGATCAGGCAAGTATGAAGATTCTGTTCGCCAACCGTCCTCACGCCATCATCCGCCGTATCGATACCAGCCAGGCCGAAGCCCTGCCGGGCGTAATCGCTGTCTTCACCGCCAAGGATGTACCTGTTAACGAGTACGGGCTGATCATGAATGACCAGCCAGTGCTGTGCGGTCCTGGTTCCAGCAAACCTTTTGCTGACCGTGTGCGTTTCGTGGGTGACCAGGTAGCACTGGTGGTTGCCGAGACCGAAGCCATTGCTGCCCGGGGGCGCGACCTGATCCAAGTGGAGTATGAGGATCTACCTATTGTCACCCATGCGCTGGAAGCCATGCGAGATGGCGCGCCTCTGTTGCACCCTGACCGAGACTCCAATATCTTCTGCCATTACCGCATCCGCAAGGGAGATGCGGAGTCTGCCTTCTCACAAGCCGATGTGATTGTTGAAGGCGAGTATCACACACCTGCCCAGGAACATGCTTACCTGCAACCCGAGGCTGGGCTGGGCTACATTGACGAAGCCGGGCGGCTCACTGTCCAGGTCGCAGGACAGTGGACGCATGAAGACCAGAAGCAGATCGCCCACGCCCTTGGACTACCGCAAGATCAGGTGCGCGTAGTATATCCGGCGATAGGCGGTGCATTTGGCGGGCGCGAAGATATGTCCGTGCAGATTGTTCTGGCACTAGCATCCTGGCGGTTAAGCCAGCGCGGCATCAACCGTCCAGTAAAGATCATCTGGAGTCGCGAAGAATCGATTATTGCGCACCATAAGCGCCATCCTTACTTCATAAAAACCCGTTGGGGTGCCACTCGCCAGGGTAAACTAGTCGCAGCCGAAGTGGAAGTCATTGCAGATGGTGGTGCCTACGCCTACACTTCCACCAAGGTGCTGGGCAATGCCACCTTGATGTGTACTGGACCGTACGAGATCCCCAATGTTAAAGTGGATTCGTATGCGGTCTACACCAACAACTTGCCTAACGGTGCGTTTCGCGGCTTCGGGGGACCCCAGGGCGCGTTTGCCGCTGAGATGCAGATGAACCACCTGGCCGAAAAGCTAGGCATGGACCCGGTGGAGATCCGCCAACGCAACATTTTGCGCGAGGGTGCGCTGCTCTCTGTGGGCACACCTTTGCCCAAAGGGGTCAGCATGCCGCAGGTTGTCGAACGTTGCGGGTTAGAGAGCGCCAGGTTAAAGGAGGCGATCAGCACATCCAAGGTACAGCCATCTCACCTGAAGCGCGGTTTCGGTTTTGCCTGCGCCTTTAAGAATGTGGGCTTCTCCTTCGGCTTTCCAGAGCAATGCTGGGCGACAATCGAGCTTCACGGCGGCGCAAAGATCGAGCGCGCTGTTGTCCACCATGCGGGGGCTGATGTAGGGCAGGGTGCGCACACCGTCTTCGCACAGATGGCGGCGGAAGCCCTTGACCTGCCGATGGACAAGGTCGATCTGGTCGTTTCCGACACGGCTTTTACGGATAACTCAGGCAGTTCGTCGGCCTCGCGCATGACTTTCATGGCAGGCAATGCGATTAAGGGCGCTGCCGAGTTGGCCTTGCAGAAATGGCGCGCTGAGGAACGTCCGGCAATCGCGACTTACCAGTACCGCCCTCCAAGCACGACGCCCTATGATCCCCAGACTGGCAAGTCGGAGCCAAATATCAGCTACGGATACGTCGCCCAGGCGGTAACTGTGGAGGTGGATACCGAGACTGGGCATGTGCGCATCCTAGATGTGGTTTCGGTTGATGATGTGGGCAAAGCGTTGAATCCCCTGCAGGTGCAGGGACAGATCGAGGGGGCGGTCGTACAGGCTGCCGGATACACCATCCTGGAGAACTTTGTTCAAAGCGGAGGCTACGTACAGACCCAGCATCTCTCTACCTATTTGATTCCCACAGTACTGGATGTGCCCGAACGGGTGCAATCTTTGATTCTGGAATACCCAGACCCGCGCGGACCTTGGGGCGCGCGCGGTATGGCAGAGATGCCTTTCCTGCCGCTGGCGCCTGCGATCGTTGCCGCGGTTCACGACGCGACCGGCGTGTGGTTCCACGAATTCCCGCTCATCCCCGAGCGCGTTTTGCGCGGTTTAGGCAAAATCTGACATTGACTGGATTGCAACGGTCATTGCAAGTACTCCCCACTGGTCCGGCATGGAAATAGCGGCAACAATTCGTTTACTTGGTGAACTTCTCGGTCAGGTTATCACTACAGAAGAATCCCCGGGGATCTTCGACCTAGAAGAGCGCGTCCGTGGATATGCCAAAGCCCGGCGAAGTGGACTCGCTGGCAGTCCGCAACGCGTCCAAGCCGCCAATAGGTTGGCAAGAGAAATTCGTGCCCTGACCAGCCAGTCTGCTCGTCCCGTGGCAGGCGCCTTCAAGCTGTACTTTGACCTGGTCAATCTCGCTGAAGAAAATTTTCGAGCCAACCTGCTACGCCAGGAAGAGTTCGCCAATCACCCGCACCCCATTCACGATTCGATCCGCGAAGCAATCAACGTATTGAAGGATTCTGGGGTTTCTCACGACGAGATGGGACAACTTTTAGATGATCTGCACATCGAGCTGGTCCTCACAGCTCATCCTACCGAAGCGAAACGTCGCACCATTCTTTCCAAGTTGCAAAGGATTGCCATGCAGATACGCCGCCTGGAGCGCGGTGACCTGCCGCCGCGCCAAGTAGTTTCATCCCGCAAAGCCATATTGGAGGAGATTACCGCACTCTGGCATACAGACCCCGCTCGCACAACTCGGATCAAAGTCACCGATGAGATACGTACAACCCTATACTTCGTAGATGAAGTATTTTGGGACGTGTTACCGCGCATATATGCGGACTTAGACGCTGCACTTGCGCAGCACTATCCTGGTTTAAAAGCCACGCACCCTTGGCTGAGCCTGGCTTCCTGGGTGGGAGGTGATCGTGACGGCAACCCGAATGTGACCCATGCTGTTACGGCTGAGGCGCTAAGATTGCACCGTGGGCTGGCAGTAGAGCGGCATCGGCTTACATTGCAAGATACGGCGCGGCGTTTGAGTTTGAGCGCCAGCCGGGTGCCGCCAACACCAGAGCTGGCTGCCTGGTTTGAGAGCCGCAGACCGTTGCCGGCGCATGTGTCCTTTTTAGAGAGCCGTTATTCGAATGAGCCCTATCGCCTAGCGATTTCCTTGCTTGCCGATGATCTGGCAGAAGCCTCCAAGGATGATGTGACTGCTTGCCTCTTGAGCCGCAACCCGACAAACAACCGCCTTCGCTCAAATGATTTTATATATCCTTTGAAAATTATTCGCCAATCTATTCCAGAGCTGGTCGCCGATGGTTTGCCGCTCACAGTTCAACGGCACTTCGAAATCTTTGGCTTGCACGCAGCACGTTTGGATATCCGCGAAGACTCTTCCCGTTTGAGCGAAGCGCTAGGCGAACTATTGCGCGCGCTGGGGATTCATGCTCATTTCGAGCATGCTAATCAGGCTGAGCGCCTGGTTTTACTTACGGAATTGCTGGCATCTCCCAAACCTGACTTCGCCCCTCAACCTGGTGTGACCCCTCGAACAGCGGAAACCTTTGCCCTGTTTCAATTGGTGAACCGCACCCGTGAAGTATATGGGGCTGAGCTCATCGGACCGGTGGTCATTTCGATGGCCCGTGGTGCTTCAGATGTTCTCGCGGTACTGCTTCTGGCGCGCTGGGCGGGTTGCGCAAATTGCCTAGATATTGTCCCATTGTTTGAAACCCTGGACGATCTGCGTGCCGCGCCCAAAGTCATGTCAGAGCTGTTCAATTTAGATGTATACCGGGCCCATCTGGCGACCTGCCGTGACCATCAAATGGTTATGGTAGGTTATTCCGATAGCAATAAGGATGGCGGTTATCTGGCAGCGAATTGGGCCTTGTATCGGGCGCAGGAAGACATCGCTCAGGTTTGCAAACAGCATGGGGTGCGTTTTACCCTGTTTCACGGTCGTGGTGGGACCGTTGCACGGGGAGGTGGGCCTGCTAACCGGGCGATACGCGCCCAACCACCCGCTACAGTGCAAGGGCGCTTTCGTCTGACAGAACAAGGCGAGGTGATTTCCTCTCGCTACGCTGAACCACAGTTGGCATATCGTCACTTGGAGCAGATTATCAACGCGGTGCTGCTATCTTCATTTCCAGATAAGATGGATCATGGTCGTGCTGTGCAAGAAAAATGGCGGGTCGCAATGAATGGCATGGCTATGGCGGCGCACCGTGCTTACCGCCGATTGGTTTATGAGACGCCCGGTTTTATAGACTACTGGCTTGTTGTGACCCCTATCGAGGAGATCCAGCGCCTTCAGATAGGCTCCCGGCCGGCTGTCCGTCAATCTGAGGAAAATTCTCTTGCGCGCGTCCGTGCCATTCCCTGGGTGTTCTCCTGGATGCAGAGTCGTTTCAATCTGCCGGGCTGGTACGGGCTGGGATCCGGGTTGGCTGCTTCACCCCTGGCGCTTCCAGAGATGAAAGAGATGTATGCGGAGTGGCCCTTCTTTCGCAGCCTGTTCGACAACGCTGAAATGTCCTTGTTAAAAGCGGACCTCGACATCGCTGCCCTTTACTCGGCTTTAATGCCGGATCAAGTCTTTGCTAAGAGGATTTTCGATGATATCCAGAGGGAATATGATCGCACACAAGAGCTTGTGCTGGCAATCAGCGGGCATGCACAATTAATGGATGGCGATCCAAGCATCCAGCGCTCCATCCATTTGCGCAACCCTTATATTGACCCATTAAATTACATTCAGGTGGAAATGCTCCAGCGGCTACGTGCCCTGGTTAATCCTGATTGTGAAGAAGCTGAGCAGCTAAGGCAAGTGGTCGTGCTGACGATCAATGGCATCGCTGCTGGATTAAGAAATACAGGTTAGAACATGATTGCTTTGATCCGTGGTTGTGGAGATTTAGCCAGCGGTGTGGCTATACGGCTGCACCGGGCTGGTGTGCGCGTGGTGATGACAGAACTCCAGCAGCCCCTGGCGGTCCGCAGGCTGGTCTGCTTTAGCGAGGCAGTATACACCGGCGAATGTGCTGTGGAAGGTGTAACTGGACGGCGAGTGAACGATCCCACCGACCTGCTTCGCATTCTGCAAGTCCTTTCCAAGGGTCATATTGCCGTTTTAATAGACCCTGACGGCATTTCGATCAAGCATTTACACCCGCATATAGTCATCGATGCGCGCATGATCAAGAAGAACGTCCCTTTGATAGAGACTTCGATCAAGCTGATCATTGGGTTGGGGCCAGGGTTCTCAGCCGGGGAGAACTGCCATGCAGTTATTGAGACCAATCGCGGTCATATGCTGGGTCGCGTGATCTGGGATGGCCCAGCGGAGCCAGATACCGGTGAGCCGGATGTAGTGGCTAACCGCCGCTCAGAGCGTGTCTTGCGCGCCCCGACCGACGGGGAGTTGCAGGCTCACGCAGAAATTTGCGATCACCTGGAGGCAGAGCAGCTTGTCGCCGAGGTGGCCGGGCAACCCCTATACGCGCCGTTCAAAGGAGTATTGCGCGGACTGCTGCGCTCTGGTGTCCAAGTGACGCGAGACATGAAGGTTGGCGACGTAGACCCCCGTGATGACCCCCGCTATTGCACGCTGGTTTCTGATAAATCGCTGGCGATTGCCGGTGGGGTTATGGAAGCTATCCTGTCTCGCACGGAACTGCGCAAACAACTGTGGGACTAGTATTTTTTCTCCTGTCTCTATTACTCCCACTTAACGCATATCAAGCCAGCACCGATGGATGACACACAATTTTCATGTTAATCAATGAAGCTCTCCGCCTTGGCGATGCTCCCCGACTGGCGTTGGTAGGTGCTGGGGGGAAGACCACGGCACTCTTCCGATTGGGGCGCGAGTTGCTCGCCAGGGCACCGCACCCAGATACCTACACTGTTATTGCCACAGCCACAACCCACCTGGGGATTGAGCAGGCTCGCTGGGCAGACCACCACTACATTGTGCGGCAACCGGTAGATGTGGATGCCTATGCAGCAGAACTCCCCGCTGGGATCGTCTTGTTCACCGGCAGCGAGAGCGGCGAGGAACGGTTGGAGGGCGTTTCCTCGGGTGTCCTGGAGAGAATTCGCGTTTTAGCGGATGCTCATAATATCCCATTGCTAATTGAAGCGGATGGCTCTCGTATGAAACCGGTCAAAGCCCCTGCAGAACACGAACCGGTCATCCCACCCTTTGTGGATACGGTCGTGGTGCTGGCAGGTTTATCCGCACTGGGCAAGCCGCTGGCAACGGTGTGGGTGCACCGTGCGGAGATCTTTGCTGGACTCGCGGGACTCCCGCAGGGTTCACCCATCACTCCAGAGGCGCTGACCCGTGTCTTGAACCACCCGCAGGGAGGCTTAAAAAGTATCCCGGACGGG
>DATCYX010000264.1:0-4544 GCA_036526235.1 Anaerolineales bacterium
CATGCCCCCCTCATTTCTAACTAAAGAGGGCCATAAGAAATTACAAGAAGAGCTCGATTACCTGCGTACCGTCAAGCGCCAGGAGGTAGCCCAACGCCTCCACGAGGCCATGGAAGGCGGCGAGCTGATCGAAGATGCTGAATACGAAGCCGCCAAGAACGAGCAGGCATTTGTCGAAGGGCGTATCCAGGAGCTGGAAATTCTTCTGGCCAACGCGCGCGTGATCGACGAGTCTAAGAATGGAGATGTCGTCCAGGTAGGTTCCAAGGTCACCATTCAGGAAGACAAGAACGACCCAGAAACCTACATAATTGTCGGGCCGGCGGAGGCTAACCCTCGGAATGGACGCATATCGAATGAGTCGCCTCTAGGCCGTGCCCTGATGGAGCACCGCGCAGGCGATAATGTGCGTGTTGAGGCTCCAGGTGGGGCGTTTGTTGTAAAAGTTGTTAAGGTTGGCTGATTTGGGGCTGACCATATAGCCCCGCGCAGGTAATCATCTTGCGCGGGGCTTTTGCTTAATATTGGAAGGAATGCAGTCAATGTCGTATGAATACTCCAATCTGGAAAAGATCCGCCTGGAGAAGCTAGAGCGACTGCGAGCGCAGGGCGTGGAACCCTACCCAACCCGAGCGGAGCGCACGCACACCAGCCAGCAGGCCATCCGCCTCTTCGAGCAGGCAGAATCTGCATCGGGGGATGAGCCAGTTGCAGTCACCCTGGCGGGCCGACTGCGCTCCATGCGTCCGATGGGCAAGATCACTTTTGCACATATCGACGACGGCGATGGCCGCGTACAGCTCTTTCTGCGAGCCAATGATGTGGGGGAGGAATGGCTCGACCTGTTCAACCATGAGTTCGACCTGGGTGACTTCGTGCAGGCTTCTGGGGAGATGTTCCGCACCCGCTCTGGCGAAGTGAGCCTACGCGTGCAGTCAATTCGGCTGCTTGCCAAGGCCATTACCCCCTTACCGGCGGCCAAAGACGAGGTGGTGGATGGGCAGGTGGTGCGCCATGCCACGTTGGCAGATCCCGAAGCTCGCTACCGTCAGCGATATGCTGATCTGGCGGTAAATCCCGATGTCCGCCAAATCTTCCGCACGCGGGCAGCCATCATGCGGGCTATACGCGAGTTCCTGGATGGGCGCGAATTTCTCGAGGTGGAGACCCCGGTTCTGCAGCCGCTGTACGGCGGCGCGGCAGCCCGGCCGTTTATCACCCATCACAACCAGCTCAAGCAAGATCTATACCTGCGGATTTCCTTCGAGCTTTACCTAAAGCGCTTACTGGTGGGCAACCTGGAGCGCGTCTATGAGATTGGGCGAGATTTCCGCAATGAGGGCGTGGACCGTACTCACAACCCCGAATTCACCATGCTGGAGTTCTACTGGGCTTATGCCGACTACCTGCAGGTGATGGAGCTGACTGAGCAGATGGTAGTTTTTGTCGCTGATCATGTGCTTGGACATAGAAAACTGACGTTCCAGGGTAAGGAAATCAACCTGGAGCCTCCCTGGCCACGTATCCCGTTGCGCAAGGCATTGCTGGATAAGAGCGATATCGATATCGACCTGTACCCCAACGCTGAAAGCCTGATGGAAACCATGCGTGGGCGCGGCCTGCAGCCTGATCCGAAGGCCACGCGAGGCAAGTTGATCGAATCGCTGATGGGCGATTACCTTGAGCCCAACCTGATCCAGCCGACCTTTATCTATGATTACCCCCGTGATGTCTCACCTCTGGCGAAAAGCCTGCCGGGTAACCCGAATTTGGTTGAGCGTTTCGAAGGCTTTGTGGCCGGATTTGAGCTGTGCAATGCCTTTACCGAGCTTAACGACCCGCTGGATCAGGAAGCCCGCTTCAGAGAAATGGGCCGCGATTACGCAGCCGATGACGAAGAGCGCCACCCCATGGATGATGACTACCTGCGCGCTATGCGCTATGGCATGCCTCCTAACGGCGGTTTTGGCATGGGCATCGACCGCCTGACCATGCTGTTCACCGATAGCGCCAATATACGCGAGGTGATCCTTTTCCCGCACCTGCGGGAGAGGGACTAGAGCGAAAATTTTTTCAAGTGCTACTTGACAGCCGTGCCCAATTTTGCTATTCTGTTTACAGGTAAGAGTGGCCCTGGCTGGATTGTGGTCACAACGAGCAAAGGTATATCAGGCCCAGCCTGACGGGTGCCGGAGCGATATTGGGGGACATGGGCACCTGAGGGCGGGGCATATCGAATTTCCCTCCATAGCTTAGCCATTTCGAAGTCAGCCAGCTTAGCTCCGTGAGCTCGGGGTCCGGTAAATTTTTTCATATGGACCTATCGGGTTTTCACTGATGTCAAGCAAACATCCACTGGATGGTTTGTCCATCGTATTCGTATCCAACTAAAAAAAGCAGGAGGAATGACAATGATCAAAGTGAAGGGTAGCATTCTGATCAATGCACCGGTTGAAAAAGTTTTCGCTTTCATGGATGACCCATGCAACCTGCCAGAAATATGGCCGAGCATGATAGAAACACATGCAAAAGGACCTTCAAGCGCTGGGGGTCAGGATTTCGAATGGGAGTACAAGATGGCTGGCTTGCGCATTAAGGGTGAATCGGAGGTCGTGGAGCGCATACCCAATCGTAAAATGATCACCAAGAGCAAGAAAGGCATCGAGACAACATTCGTGTGGGACTATGTATCTGAAGCAGGCGGCACCCGCCTGACCGTAGAGGCTGAGTACAATATCCCGGTCCCATTGGTGGGTAGGTTGGCTGAGAGCGTGATCGTCAAGCAAAATGAGTACGAGGCCAATATGCTATTGGAGAATTTGAAAACCCGAATGGAGGGCTGAGAGCCGGCAAATACCAATCTGGAAGACCATCTGATGTGGAGGCCGCGCCCCGCTGTGCCGACTGATCTTCCCTCCGGTAAAATTTAGGTGGGTGGCTCGGTGGAAAGTATGCCAGCGGGGCGCAGGTGGTGATTAGATCAAGCGCCCTGGGTTGGTTTGTCAAATGTATATAGGGTAAAGGGGGTTATGGCGTAGGTGGGCAATTATTGGTAATGATTTCTGCATCAGGCAGCTGGGAGCCTTTGTAAGCATAATAACTGACGTCTTCAAGAAGCGCATAAGCACCGTTGTAGTGGGCGTTTAGGATAATGCGCGTCGCATTGATCGGGGTCATGGCGGGATACATTTGCGCTTTGGCTGCCTCATTGACCAGGTAGGCATTCAGGGTTGCCATGCGCATTTCCTTGGTGATCGTTTTTCGGGTGGATGGCCCGTGATCGCCCATGACGATGATGATGGGGGTCGGATTTGATTTTTCGAGTATAGTTTGCAGGACAGGCGGCAGGTGACTATCGATGAACTCGGTGTTGGCACGATAGCCATCAATCGGGCTGTTATTGTGCTGGTAGGAGCCATCTGGAGCAAATATAAACGGCGAGTGGGGTACCATGATATGGACAAAGACGAATTTTGGCCCAGGAGAATCGGGAACTTTCTCCAGTTCGGCGAGAATGTAATTCGTCTGGTAATAGTGCTCCCACAACTCCCATTCCTGTGTGCGGGTGTTGTCGAAGCCAGGGATCAGTTCTGTGTCAACCACAAAGCGTAAAAATGACGTGTCAATCAGCATTTTCTCATATTCACTGATGCCACCGATAAAGTCAAATTTGCCAAAGGCCATCTGGTTGCGCGAAAGCAGGACATCCTCCTTGAGGTCGAAATGGCCGCTGGCGCGATTTTCAAAGGCGAAGATTTTATAGCCCAAAGATTTGAGCGTCTGGTTGAGGGCACTTCTTTTCAAAGAGGGTAAGATTTCCCCTTCCTCGACGAAGTTCTGGATGTAATCGCCGTAAAAGGTGGAGGTCAGCGAGAGTTTAGTGGATGCGTAATTGCTCTGGCTACAACTGGCCACGTAAAACCCCATATCATTCAGCTTTTGGATAAAGCTTGAGTTGTCAAAGCCAAAGCGCGCTTCAAGCACGTCCGTGCGTGTGTGAGCATCCAAGATAATCAGGTATAAGTCTGGCAGTTTCTCGTCAGCCTGTACAGGCGCAACGGGAGCTTCTTCTTGGGCAGACGCGGCTTCGGCCCGATACACGCCAATGTCGTAGTTAACAGTTTGGAATACTACTATTGCGACCAGGACTACACTGGTTGTGGCAAGGAATTGCGCCAGCACCCTGGCGACCTGGTCTTTCTTCAAGATCAGGATGGTAACCAGTAGCAAGATCAAGAACGATGCGGCGACAAGATAGCGATGCCGGACCGGGCTGCCCAAGGTCTCTTCGATCTTGATATAGATGTGACCGTAGGACAGGAAGAACATCCCGATTAAAGACACGATGATGCTGGTTTTAGCCAAATTGCGGACGAACAGGTGGGTAATGGCAATGAGGATCGCTGTACCAGCTGTCACCAGGAGGAGGCTGCGCAGGATAGACGGCAGGTTGACGTAGACAATGTTGTGGGCGCGCAGAGCCAGAATCGGGTAATAGACCAGTAAAAACGGGTAAATTAGCTGGCTTGCTCTGTGCCAGAGGG
>DATCYX010000265.1:0-5305 GCA_036526235.1 Anaerolineales bacterium
GTCCCAAGCGTGGTAGCCATACCCTGACCTCCTCGAAATCCGGCAAAAATAGGGAAATCATGCCCCAGCACGGCGCTCACACCGCAGGCGAGCTGCCAATTCAGTGAATAACCCACTTGTCGCGCCGTCAGTACGGCTAAACCACCTTTACTGAAATCGAAGGCTGCAACAACGATTCCTGGTCCCCAACCCAGGCTGCGAGTAACATTGCGCGCCCCCATGTTACCATCACCTATCTGTCGAATGTCCACGCCAGCCAGGACACGCGAAACGATCAATGCAGTGGGAATGGAGCCAATCAGGTAAGACATCACTAGGACGAGCAGGTTCTTTTCCATACTTGACTTAGAGACGTTCTGAGTGTTCGGTGTACCAGGTGGTTAGGTATTATTTGGTGTGATTAACCGTGCTCTTTAGTTGGCTGGCTCAAGGATTTTTCGATAAAACGCATGGTAATATCCGCAATAACGTCCAGCTCTTTATCGATAATGACTACATGCGAAGAATTTTCCATCCAGTGGATCTCTTTTACATTGGATTTTACAGTGTCATAGATTGTCTGTGGGGCAGTGGGATGAACTGTTGTATCTAGACGACCTTGAACGATCAGGATTGGCTGGTGGATATCTGCCAATCGCTTCTTTACTACCTCCTGAAATTTTAGCAATTGAATTGCACCCTTCAGAGGATTGACCGGGTAGCCTTGCCATTCATTTGGGCTATCTAAACTACCTTTTGGCATAGATGATACAAAGGGGGCGATCAGGTAAAGGCGGATTAGGTCGAATCGGCTAACGATAAGCTTCAGAGCAGGGGAATAAATAAGAATACACGCAATTTCTGGGTATTGACTTGCTAGGTATAGCGCCAGCAGGGCGCCAGTTGATTCGCCACCGACAATAATCGTTTGGCATCGCTGGGATAGGTTTTTATAGGCTTCATCCACGGTGGCAAGCCAATCCTGCCAGCGGAATCGATTGAGGTCATCGGGACGCGTGTTGTGGCCGGGTAACAGGGGACCTGAGATTGTATAACCAAGGCGTTGGTGCAATATCTGACCCAATGGTCTTACTTCAGCAGTGGTGGCGGTCAATCCGTGGATGAGCAGTGCACCCACTTGACCTCCTTCCCAGAAGAATGTATACCCATCAAGATGTGGATTATGGAGGAACGGATTGTATACTGCTGCCGAAGAAGGATCTGGGTTCATTGCTTATATCTTAACATGGGAAAGTCAAACAGTAAATAAATGGGGCTAATAGGTAAACAAACGGCCTCACCCTGATTAGAGGCGAGGCCGTTTTTCTCGTTAGGTTAGTATTAATCTTCTCTCTGAATGTGAGGTTGTAGCCAAAATGCGGCATCTTCATCGTAATCGTCATTCACGGTCACTGTGAGAATGAATTTTACATTTTCTCCATCCAGATCGCTTAGGTCAATGTCGACGCGGGTGATTAAGTTGTCAAATACTTCGTGCCACTCGCCCAAATTTTTGACCGGTCCGCTGCCGATCTTGTAATTCAGCCTGAATATGACATCGCAATCTTCACTGTCGTCAAGGCACCCGATATCGGCAATAAAACGATCTCCGTCCTTAATTTTTATGGCTGGATAAGTGCCAGTGATCCAGCCGTCGTCTTCCATCTCTGGATTGGTCCATAGGGCGGGCTCATTCTCTTTTCGATTTTCTTGATCTGGTTCTTCTAAGCGAACGACAAAGCCAGATGGTTCGGTGCCCTTACCTGGGCAAGGTAGATCACCTGCACTGCTTTCCCAATCTGCAGAGCAGTATGAATCTACAAAGCTAAGTACTACTCCTTCTTTCACTTCTGTAACACGGATGCTTACCCAGAAAGATTTATTGGCTCCGGCACCTAAGCCAAATTCTTCGCCATCATCATCTGCTAGCAGCCAGTCACCACGATATTCACCTTTTTCGAAGGGGGCTACCAGATCTGCTGATACTCTGACTGTCTCGCCGGGCTCGACATTTTCATCAAGAGGGATGTTATCATCACCGCTCATACGATCCCCCTTGACAAAGACCAGTTCAAAATCATCCGTCCATGTGCAAGATCCGACATTCTCGAGCTCCCAGGTCTTGGTGAAGGACGTACCTCCGGCATATTTCGTCCCATCTGGTACGGTGACGTCTCTGACAAACCTAGCAGCCAGACAAGGCCGAGGGGTCGACGTGGGTGGGACACGTGTCGCTGTCGGAAATTGGGTAGCGGTAGGCACAGGCGTATTTGTTGCGGTAGGCAAGGGCGTGTTACTGGGCAGCACGATTTGGGTAGGTGTCTGTGTCGGCTTGGATAAATCAGTTGCTGTAGCGAACAAGGCGCCTTGCGTTAGCTGAACACTTAATGTTTCAGCTGCCTGGGTGTATAACTGACCTTGATCAAATTCACCAGGAGGCGCGGTTGGCGAAAAGAAATTGCAGGCGATCATTAATAGAAATGCCATTGGTAGGGCAATGATTGGGCGGTAAATTCTCGGGTTCATAAATATCTGCTCCTCAGAAATCACGCAAGATAAATGAGGCCTAGGTGCTGCTAATGGCCTATGCTACTGACGATATACAATTGTTTTTTGTTCCGCGTCAACCACCCCAGGGCATTTTAGCATACTCTTCAAAGGCTTTATCATGCCATTCTTTGAAGTACCGCTCGTGACCGCGTTCCCACTGAGCTAACATGCTCAAGACCTGCTTCGGTTCGCCCTCCATTTTTTGTGCGGCCATCTCGTAAAATTCGGCAAAATCGCGCTCGATAAGATATGCCATGCGGAGGACGGGCAGGTCGGGGACCATTGCCTCAGAAATAGTCTGATCGATTGATTCAAGGGAAGCGCGTTGCGAGAATAATCCGCCTTTCTCCAGCTCACCCTTCACGGACATATCAGAATACAACCCTCGGTCGAAGGCAGCTATCTGTAGAGTGATGAAGTCGATATGTTTTTGTTCCTCAGCAGCTAATTGCTTGAACGCACCGACCGCTGCCGCATGGCTCATACGGGCCGCGTTGGTCTCAAAGAAGCGTTTTCCTTCATGCTCACGAGCAAGGGCGTATTCGTAGATTTTTCGGACATCCATGGCTGTATACCTCTCCTATGCAACGGATTCTACTTTGACTGCACAGACTTTATATTCCGGAATTTTTGCTACGGGATCAAGAGCTGCGATAGTTAATTCGTTTGCTGATGCATCGGGGAAATGAAAATTCGCATAAACCATGCCTGGTGGTACACGTTCAGTCACCCAAGCTTGAGCCTCGATGCTCCCCCTGCGGGAAGTGACTCGCACACGTTGGTTGCCATTTAGTCCAAGGCGCGTTGCGTCTTCAGGGTTGACTTCGATCAAGGATTGTCCATAGACTTCCATGAGCCCCTCGGCGCGGCGGGTCATCTCTCCTCCATGCCAGTGATATAGCACGCGGCCAGTGCTGAGTAACATCGGATAATCATCGTCTGGCATCTCAGCCGGGGGTACGTGATCGATGGGCATGAATTTCCCTCGACCTCGGGCAAACTGACCAACATGTAGGATCGGCGTTCCCGGGTGATCAGGTCCTTTAACCGGCCATTGCAGTCGTTCACCACGCTCAAGGCGCGCCTGGCTGATGCCTGCGTAGCTTGGCGTAAGGGCGGCAATTTCATCCATAATCTCGGATGTATCTGTAAAGTCCCAAGATGCGTGTGTCCCATTGCCTACTTTGCGACTGCCGCTTCCCAGAATGCGCTTAGCTAAATCGCTGGTGATTTGCCAGTCGAAACGCGCATCACCCAATGGGTCAATCGCACTGCGAACCATCTGGATTCGGCGCTCGGTATTGGTGAATGTGCCGGTCTTCTCGGCAAAGCTTGCGCCGGGTAGAAGCACATCAGCAAAAACCGCGGTCTCGGATGGGAATATTTCTTGGAGGACGATAAAATCACAAGATTCGAGACAATGGCGGATATGGTTGCTATCTGGGTCGCTCATCACCGGATCTTCACCCAGTATGTAAAGGGCTCTGATGCTGCCGTCGCCGGCAGCCGGAATCATCTCGGTAACCGTCATTCCGATTTTCTCAGAAAGCGGTATACCCCAGGCGTTTTCAAATTTTTGACGCGCTGCTTCCAGTGTTACAGCCTGGTAACCGGGGTAAACGTTGGGCAGGCCGCCCATATCACATGCACCCTGTACGTTATTTTGGCCTCGTAGAGGGTTGACTCCGCCACCGGGGACGCCGATGTTTCCCAAGAGCATCTGCAAGTTGGCTAGGTCCATCACGTTTCGCACACCCACGATATGCTGGGTGATGCCCATGGCCCACATCACCGCCATGGGTTTATTTGTTGCCAGTATTTCAGCTGCCTGATAGAGCTGTTCTTCTGGCACGCGTGTAATCTGTGATACCTTTTGCGGCGGGTATTGCATAACGGTGGCTTGGAACTCTGCGAAGCCTTCAGTACGTTGCTCAATAAAGGATTGGTCCGCCCAGCCTTGTTCAAGGATGATGTACATTATTCCATTGATTAAGGCTACATCTGTACCTGGACGTTGGCGCAGGTGGAGCGTGGCGTACTCTGTGAGATCGATTTTGCGAGGGTCCGCAACGACCAGTTTGGCCTTGCGCTTGAGAATCGCCTGGCGGATCATGCTGCCAAACACCGGATGTTGCTCGGTCGTGTTGGAGCCGATCACCAGCATGGATTGGGCATGATTGGCGATATCATCCATTGAGTTGGACATGGCGCCCGAGCCGTATGAGGTGGCCAGACCGGCCACAGTGCTCGAGTGTCAGAGACGGGCGCAGTGATCTATATTATTAGTCCCTATCACCTGCCGGGTAAATTTATTCATCAAATAATTTTCTTCATTCAGGCATTTTGCCGAGGTCAGGACACCGATACTATCCGGGCCAAATGTATCTCGGGTATGGGTTAATTTGCGGGCGGTGATTTCCAGGGCTGTGTCCCAATCGACTTCGACCCACTCCCCTAAATCTCCTTTAGGTTTGCTATCATCCTGCAGTAAATAGCTACGCACCCTTGGTTGGGTAAGACGGTCCGGGTGATGGACAAAATCGTATCCATAGCGCCCTTTGACACACAAGTGATTCCCGTTGACCGGTGCGTTCGGGTTAGATGTCACCCGAATGACATGGTTATCCTTGACATTCAGGTCGAGTTGGCAGCCTACCCCGCAGTAGGTGCAGGTGGTGGTGACTACTTTATCTGGATGACCTAAATTGATAGACATCTTATGATCGAGCGCGCCGGTAGGGCAATACGTTACGCAAGCGCCGCAAGATTCGCAGCT
>DATCYX010000266.1:0-5824 GCA_036526235.1 Anaerolineales bacterium
GCGCCGTCAAGAATGTGTCCATATGCCCGTATTTTTGTGGGATAGAGTATATAGATTGTGTCATGTGTTGTTATCCACACGAAAATCCACTGCGCGAGAAGGAATAGGAAATGTTGACTGTCTCTGGAGCTGACCCAACCACGGCTCGCCTGAATCAGGTAGGTAATGATCTCTGAAAGATGAATACGTTATCCATTGTGGATATAGGCAAAAATGCCTATATAGAGATAGGCTATATGGCGCGTTTGTTTTATCCTACCGTATGCTAGTCTCTCCATAGAATAATTTTCCCGTATTGTGCTGATATATATGTGAATAGTTTTGGATAAAGCAAGTCTATTTCGGATTGATCTAAAAATAACAACCCTTGCTGTCCAGTTTTCCAACTCCTTCGTCTGGTGGGAACGATATCCGTTTCCAATAGCCCTTGAAACGGGGGAAGTCAAACATTTAACTCAGTGGGATGCGCGTTGATGGGCAAAGCACTTGCCAAACAAAAAGAGACTCGAACCAAAATAAGGGATTCAATAACTTCACAAATGGAAAGGATGAATGACGATGAACAAATGGTTACGACGAATTCTCAAAGCACTTGGCATACTGGTCGGCGTACTGGTAGTGCTGGTAGTCATCCTGTTTGTCTTTGTGCAGCTTACCTGGGATCGTCCGGTCAGCCGGGCAGCCCCTCAGATGACCGCGCCAACCGACGCGCAGACGGTGGCACGCGGAGAATATCTGTACAAATACAGTCTGGGCTGCTGGGAGTGCCACGGCTCCCAAGGCAAAAAAAGCCCTGACGAGCCGCAGGCTGGAGGCCGCGAGTTCGACCTGACAGACATTGGCCCACCGGGAGGCTTTGGTTATATATACGCATCAAACATAACACCTGATCCCGAGACGGGTATTGGGGCCTGGTCTGACGGCGAGCTGGTACGGTCGCTCCGCGAAGGCCTGGACTCTGAAGGTCACGTGCTCTTCCCCATAATGGAAGCTGTATGGTGGAGTGGCTTGAGCGACGAGGATACCCTGGCCTTGGTAGCCTATATGCGCTCTATGCCGCCGGTGCGCAATGAAGTTCCAGACAGCCAAGTTACCTTTACCGCAAGGGCTCTGTACGCGTTGGGCGTTTTGAAAGCCCAACCAGCCATTACACAGCCTGTCGTAGCGCCACCTAAAGGAGCGACTGCGGAGTATGGGGAGTATCTGGTCTACCACGCCTCCACGTGTGCCGGTTGCCATATGCCGCGCGATTTCAACACCGGGCAATTCGACAAGACGCAGCCTTTCGCTGGAGGTCTCGCTCCTTTCCCCGAGGAGGGCTTCATTACAACTGGCTCCAACCTCACGCCGGACCCAGCTACTGGTATCGGCAATTGGACCGAGGAGCAATTCATGACCGCCATGCGCACAGGCCTCCGGCCGGATGGAACGGTGATGCTGCCTTTCATGCCCTGGCCTTCATACTCCCGCTGGGAAGAGGATGACCTGCGCGCAGTCTGGTTATATTTGCGCACTCTGGAACCCATCGTCCACGAGATCCCCGCCTCCACATTGACGGGAGCAGCAGCCAGCGGAACAGGCACTGAGCGAGGCGAGGGTCTTTTCGAGGTGTACTGTGTCATCTGCCATGGCGAGAAGGGAAGCGGAAGCTCTTTCACCGCCCTCGCCCTAAAGGAAGTGGCAAGTGGTATGGACGACGCTACATTATCCGGTTTCATATCCAATGGCTTGCCCGGCTCCTCTATGCCTGGCTTCGGTAAAACCCTGACGGATGAGCAAATCGCAGACCTGGTGGCCTTCATGCGCACTTGGCAGTAATTGCCCTGTATGATGAATCGTATAGGACAGAGTAGAGTGGCTCAAGTAATAAATTGTGTACCAAGGAGCAATGTCACGTTTAGCGAAAACCTGTAATTTGAAATTCTCGAAGTTATGATAGCTCAAATCCCAGCAGATGTAGTGTCACTGGGAAACATGTGCTATGATCATCGCGTGCTCTACGGGCCATCGTACAAGGCTGCCCGGCCCGCGATGCATGCCTTTCTCGAGAAAATCGCGCATTGGCTTACACTTAAGGGCAAGTTCTCTATGTACGAAAACTGTTGGAGAGAGCTTGCCCATCAAAACTGAATTTCAAACCAAGTCGACCAAACTCGAGCGGGACGGCAGACATTGTGAAATCAATTCACTCTTGGATTATCCTTCCCTGCTGAGCCAGTGTAGAACAGGATAGGCTAGTACACTCAAAGGAGAATGCGGTGTGCTAGAGTAGTGCTTCTCAACAAAGCTGATTGCACACAATGCATAGTCCTATTCATAATTGTCCCAGAAGTTTTTAAGTTGAAAGTCATTAAATTCTTGTAGAAGGGGGATTATAATTAAATTGGTTATTAATAGTCTAATTCATCGTATATTCTCCCGCGTACAACTTTTAGGTATCGATGATATGATGTTACCTGGAGAAAGGTTATGTCAACAGAACCAAACCTTGAAGAAAAATGGTACCAATTTTTAAGCGAGGGCGAGTCCATCCCACGCCACATGCATCATTTCTTCGGCTTGCTGCCTGCAAATCCGCGCTGCAAGCTGTGCGCCGCGCCATTTAAGGGGTGGGGCGGGCTTCTCATGCGGTTGATGGGCAGAGAGCAATCGAAATTCAACCCCCACTTCTGCGCACCGTGCGAGACATTTGAAAATCCCGGCGGCGCGGAGGTTGTCCTGACCATGCTTTTTGCAGATGTGCGTGGTTCCACGACCTTGGCTGAGCAGATGAGCGCGCTCGAATTCAGCCGGCTGATCAACCGTTTTTATTCGGTGGCTACGGATGTCTTGGTCAGGACAGACGCGTTGGTTGACCGACTTATCGGGGATGAGGTGGTTGGGCTATATATTCCAGGCTTCGCAGGGCCGCAACATCCACGCCGGGCTATCGAAGCTGCTCAAAGGCTGCTCCACCTCACCGGTCATCATAATCCCGAAGGGCCGTGGCTGCCAGTGGGGATTGGAATACACACAGGTCCTGCCTTTGTAGGCGTGGTAGGAGGAAAGGATAATAGCCCGACCGATTTTACCGCCCTGGGCGACAACGTCAACATCACCGCCCGCTTGGCCTCCAAGGCCGGCCCAGGCGAGATACTTATTAGTTACGCGACATACGCTGCAGCTAACCTGAATCTAGAAGGGGTGGAGTACCAGCAGCTCGAGTTAAAGGGAAAGAGTGAAAAAATAGGCGTGTATGTGTCGCGCATATCGGCTGGTTAGACTTCGCTGAGGAGCTCATCACCTTTTTGGGTTCCACCGTGGTTTTTCATTCGTTTGCGGGCAAGACCGGAACAGCGGCAGGCTTCGTGCGAATGGCCGGGCCAAGGTATGCGTACCTTGCATCATTTAGTAGTTTATTCTGACGTTTAAGAGACTGACGGGAATGGTGGGAGCTGGGTGATCATTCTCACTGATTGCGCCCAATGTCATCACTAAATTTACCAGGTTGGGGAGATTTATAATGCCAATTACAAGCTAGATGATTGTCACTTGACAACAGAACCATCCGTCCTTACAATCACCCTTCAGCCATGTATCGCCACACGGGCTGCATTTTACTTACAAAGATTCTAATAAGCATAAGATTTTTGTTCTCATGAAGGTTTTTCAGGCCGACCGGCGTTTAGTTACCGTATTGAGCATCGTCTTCGTGCAGATGGCAGGAGCGGCGATGATTTTGCCTATTCTGCCATTATTTGCCGAGCGCCATTTCAACATGCAGCCCACGACAGTCACTTTGCTGGTCACCTCGTATTTCCTGGCGCAGTTCTTCGCTGGACCTTACATGGGACAACTATCTGACCGGTACGGTCGCATCCCTCTGTTAGTGATCAGCCAGCTTGGGTCAGCGATCAGTTTTTTTATGATGGCAGCTGCCGGCGGGCCCGCAATGCTTTTCGCGGCCCGCGTGGTGGATGGAATTACCGGCGGGAATATCATTATCGCGCAGGCTTACATCACAGACATCACGCCGCGGGAGAAGCGTACAGAGGCCCTGGGTTATATCATGGCCGTTTTCGGTATCGGCTTCATCATTGGCCCGGCTTTAGGGGGCTTGCTTTCGGCCTGGTTGGGTGCGCGGATGCCATTTGTGATCGCTGGTTTGGCTGCGGCGGCAACCGCTTTGATGAGCAGGCTTTTTCTTGACGAAACCGTGGGTCAAAAGACGAAGAATATTAGGGAATTTAGAAGGGTACACCTGACCCCCGCAGAAGTGGCACGTAATTATCCATTGGTGCTCATCCTGGTGGTGGCTTTTGTGGGACAGTTTGGTTTTGGTATGCTTCAGTCAACTTTCGCATTGTATGGGTCAGCGGTGTTATTCCGAGGCGAAAGCAGTCAGGCTACAAATCTCGGGGTTGGCCTGTTGCTGGCAGTGGTGGGCTCGGGACAATTCATAACGCAAACCTGGCTGATCGGTTCACTAAAACGCAGATTCGGTGACCCTCTCATAGTTATCCAGGGCTCGCTGATACGCATGACTGGTTTAGCAATCCTGGCCCTTGTCAGTTCGCCCTGGCTGGCTGCAGTCTCTTGCTTGTTCTTTGCCGTTGGAATGGGGTTGATGATGCCACCTTTGCAATCCCTAACCACGCGCACCGTGAGCGAAGCCGACCGCGGCGGAGTGCTAGGGTTATTCCAATCTTCGGCTAGCCTGGCGATCATCTTGAGCACAGCCATCGCGGGAGCGATTTTCACTATCAATCCCACCCTGCCCTATTGGATCGGCGCCATCCTTTCCCTGGCGGTTGTGCTCCCAGCATGGATTGTGCTGAAACTCTCAGGGGAAGGCAGATTGAAGCCCATGGAAGCCACCAACCCAGGAGATTAGTGCGGGGTAGTTTGGCGGGTCAAAGGAGAATAAGGAAATGATCAATAGCGGATTCCCTCAGAGCTTTCCTGTCATAGAAACCGAACGGTTGCTCCTTAGAGAAATAACCTATGACGATACGAGCGCAATATTCAAGAACTTTTCCGATCCAGAAATTGCCAAGTGGTTTTTCGAACAACCTCTGACGGAAATTGAGCAAACGAAAGAATTTATCGATCAATTCATCTCAGATTTCAAGCAGGGCAAAGGACTCACCTGGGCAATCACATTGAAAGAGAACGGTCAATGTATTGGGACATGCGGCTATGGGGATGTAGAAATCGGTGACCGAGGGGAGATAGGGTTTGATCTGGCGCAAGAGCATTGGGGAAAAGGATTAATGAGCGAAGGTCTTGCCGCCGTTATCAATTACGGGTTTTCTGTATTGAAGTTATCAAGAGTAGAGGCGCATACCTACTCTCAAAATGAGCGCGCCAAACATCTCCTGGAAAAATTAGGCTTTCAATTGGATCATGTCTCGGAGGATAGTCACTATTATCTGCTATCCAAAGACAGGAAGAAAGATCCAGGCGATTGAAGCGCTTTATGTATTTAATAGCCTAGGCATAAACTTGCAGTCGTCGAGGGTAGCGACGACTGCAAGGGATTATCTGCAATTACCAGGATATTACAAACGCCTTGTGTTTAATAGTCTGCTATTGCCAGAGCTCACTCGCCAGTAGGAATCCAGATATTTTTCACCTGTATCGCTTCGTGCAG
The DNA here is from genome assembly GCA_036526235.1 of Anaerolineales bacterium. Taxonomy (GTDB): domain Bacteria; phylum Chloroflexota; class Anaerolineae; order Anaerolineales; family UBA4823; genus DATCYX01. The sequence continues at coordinate 5,633 of DATCYX010000266.1, forward strand.
GAACTCGTGACCTTCACCCTGTTCATGGCTGAGCCAATCGCGTTGCATCCCGTAACTAACCCAGGTGCGCTTCATATTAGCTGCCGATTCGTACTCAGTGTGATAACTCCCACTGGTTGAGCCAAAATACCAGACCGAATCGACATCTTCATGCTCGATAAGGGTTTTGGTCAGGTGATCTCGATCGCCGGT
>DATCYX010000267.1:0-2022 GCA_036526235.1 Anaerolineales bacterium
TGGGCGTCTCCAAAGGAGGAGCTGCCGCTGGACAGTTCTGCGTGAACGACACCCGCTGCAAGGCGGGCATCAACCTGACCGGGTTCATGTACGGCGATATCGTGAACATCGACCTGCAAGTGCCCTTCTTTTTCATCAATGAAGAGGAGCTCTGGTGCCCAGACTGCTACCCAAATGATCTCTTCTTCAAGCGAGCCGGCAGCGACGCCTACCAGATGAAGATCAGGGGCGCCAGGCACACCAACTTCGGCGACTATCCACTTTACGGCTGGTTCATCCAATCATCAGGTGACAAGCCCACGATTGACGGCCAGCGAGTGATCCAAATCCTGAACGTGTATTCCCTGACGTTCTTCGACAAGCACTTGAAAGGCACGACATCGACACTGCTCGATGGGCCATCGGCCGACTTCTCGGAAGTGGTCTTCATGTCAAACCATGCCGTCCCTTGACCAATGCCGGAGCGCTCTGTGTACTACTGGATTCAAATGGCTACTTGCTCACCTGATCGTGAACATCGTGGTAGAGCATCTCCTGTTCCTTGGGATCGGGCTGTGAGGCTTTAGCCGCGAGGAGTTTTAGCATAAAAAGACCGATGGGAAAATGCATATGAAGACAATAGTTAATTGGATGAAATCACATCCGCTGGCCATGTTCTTTTCGTTGGCATTGGTGCTCACGTATGGCCTGCTTATTGGTCTAGGCCTCGCTCTGGCATCTGTACTGGCTTTTGCCCTGGCAGGTCTTGAAAATCAATCGGACCTCATGAATTTGTTGCTCATAAATACAGGGCGGTTAATGGTTTATGGGCCAGTCCTGGCAGGGATGATCGTAACCAGATCGATCACCCCTGGACAGAAGCCGGGGTCAGCAAGGAAAAGATGGCTTACCTTTTTGATCGTATGGATCACTGCCATGGTCGTTTCCACACTTGGGCTGCAACAGGAGAGCGCCAGCAACATCGGGTTGATCCCCTTGGTGATCATCTCGATCCCGATTGCCTTGGTTCCAGCGTTTGTGTTCTCCAGCGCCTTCAGCAAGGTCGCCAGTCTGCGAGATTACCTTTCGACGCTGGTCCACCCTCGTGGACACTTTGTCTGGTATCTTATCGCACTCCTTACTTTTCCAATGATTCACCTCCTGGGAATAATGATCACGAATTTACTGGATAGTAATCCACTGCTCTCCAACGTCCACTTTAATCCTGGAATATTGTCGGCCCCTTTCATAACCTTTACCTCTGTGTTCTTTTACAGCGGAGGGGTGAACGAGGAGGGCCGGCTGGCGCGGTTTCGCACAGCGGCGTCTTCAAGTCCGCTCCAGCCCACTGGTGGCTAATCTGCTTCTCTGGATCTACCTAGTGGTGTGGCATATCCCCAATGACATTATGCAATACGCCGGAGGTGGATACTTGCTTATTCGCATTGGCTTGTACCCGTTCATTACTATCCTATTTGGATGTGTTTACAACCGAACAAAAGGAAGCATCCTTGCCACGGCGTTATTCCACGCCTCGATGAATTCCATGAACACGTTGCAAGCCGCCCTGCCACCTACCGACGCCGGCTCCGTACTTCTGGTTGCCTTTGCTATTCTTGCCATCTTTTTTGACCGTATGTGGAAGAAACTGCCGTCCGAGCACCCGGCGGTGTATCGGGAGCAAAAACCGGATGGCTAAATACCAGAAGCAAGTTGTGAGCGATAGTTGTTTGATATGGCGAATGAATAATCCCCGCCACAAGCGGACGGGGTATCAAAGATCGCAACCCCAGAAGAACTTTTCGCCGCAGAGCGGCGGGGTATTCCTCATCCCAAAAGGAATAAAATGATCAACTTCATTATATGGATCGTAGTTGGCGCATTAATCGGTTGGGTAGCCAGCATCATTATGAAGACCAACAGTCGGCAAGGCCTTATCGCCGATATCATCGTGGGTATTGTCGGCGCATTCATAGGCGGCTACTTTCTGAGTCCCCTATTCAATGTTGGCACAATCAACGAAGGCGACTTTAGCATCCCTGC
>DATCYX010000268.1:0-3852 GCA_036526235.1 Anaerolineales bacterium
CTGGTAAAGCTATATTCACCGACGATCTAAAATTTGAGGGTATGCTCCACGCGCGCGTCAAGCGCGCTGGGGTGCCCCATGCAATTGTCCGCCGTATAGACGTCTCGAAAGCCAGGCTATTGCCCGGTGTGGTCGCCATCCTGACGGCAGACGATATCCCCGGCGAGCATTATCACGGACTGGTTATCAAGGATTGGCCAAGCCTGGTGGGGATAGGAGAGCGGGTGCGTTACGTGGGAGATTCCCTAGCTCTGGTCGCTGCAGAGACGCGTGAAATTGCGACTCAGGCACTAGAACTCATCGAAGTAGAACTTGAACCGCAGCCTGTTGTCAGTGATCCTGTTCAATCGCGCACGCCACAAGCGCCGAGTTTACATCCGAATGGCAATCTGCTCAAACATATCAAGGTGCGCAAAGGTGATGTCGAACAGGGTTTGGCTGAGGCCGATGTGATCCTGGAGCACACGTTTCACACTCAAATGACCGAGCATGCCTTCATGGAGCCGGAGTGCAGCATCGCGCGTCCTTTGCCTGACGGGCGCATGGAGATCTATGTTGGCTCACAGATACCATATTCGGATCGCAATGATATTGCCCGCGCGCTGGGCTGGCCTGAGGAGCGGGTGCGCGTGGTGGGCCAGTTGATGGGAGGAGGTTTTGGCGGCAAGGAGGATATTGCCGGTCAGATCCACGCTGCGCTGCTGGTGAATGCCACGGGTCGCCCGGTGAAACTACTATTCGACCGGCATGAAAGCCTGCTGGTGCACCCAAAACGGCACCCCACGCAGATCCATGTCAAGGTCGGGGCGAAGCGTGATGGGCGCCTGACAGGGGTTGAGACTGAGCTTTATGGGGATACTGGCGCCTATGCGTCCTTGGGTGAGAAAGTCATGACCCGCGCCACCACCCATTCGTCTGGCCCTTACGAGGTGCCCCATGCCCGTGCGGATTGCTACGCCATGTACACAAATAACCCCCCTGCCGGTGCATTCCGCGGCTTCGGTGTGACCCAATCGGCGTTCGCAATTGAGAGCATGATGGATATGCTTGCCGAGACGCTGCACATTGAGCCGGTTGAACTACGCCGGCTGAACGCCCTGCGTGTGGGCAGCGTGACCAATACTGGTCAGACCTTGCGCGAGAGCGTAGGGCTCTTAGAATGCATCGACCGCGTGGATGCGGAGATGCGTCGTATTGGCGGGAGCGATCCATTTGCCCCGCGCCGCGTGGATGGTGCGCCTCAACTGGTGCGTGCTTGGGGATTCGCTGCGGCATACAAGAACACAGGATTGGGGGGTGGCGCGCCCGATAAGGCTGGCGCAGAAGTTGAATTGTTCGCCAACGGCACGCTGGAGGTGCGTACTTCTTCTGCTGAGCTTGGTCAGGGGCTGGTCACCGTGCTGCAGATGATCGTTGCTGAGGAGTTCGCTATATCACCTTCGAAGGTGCGTGTGCTGGTCATGGATACTGATCTGACCCCCGACGGTGGCCCGACGACCGCTTCCCGCCAGACTTATGTTACAGGGAATGCCGCCCGCGGCGCCGCCCAGGCGCTCCGACAGGCTATCACCACCACCCTGGCGGAGAAGTATGATCAGCCCCCAGAGCGCATTCGCTTCGTCGAGGGATTGGCCCAGGTAAACGGGCACACCCTGCCTCTGGGCAATATCGTCGACAGTATGCGCGCCGAAGGCCGCGAGCCGCGCGCCATGTACGAATACTGGGCACCGGCTACCAAACCGCTTGGTCAAGGCGGCGATATGCACTTCGCCTTTTCCTTTGCAACCCAGGCTGCCGAAGTGGAGGTGAATACGCTGACTGGCGAAGTTCAGGTGCTGCGCGTAATTGCCGCCAACGATGTAGGCAAGGCTGTCAATCCGCTGGGCTTGCACGGGCAGGTTGAAGGAGGCGTGATGATGGGCTTGGGCAACGCGCTCACTGAGCACTATATCGTTGAAAATGGGCAGGTGTTTACCGACCATCTGGCGCGCTATCGTATGCCGTCCATCATGCACACGCCGGAGATTGTCTCCATCGTCGTGGAGCACCCTGCAGCAGATGGCCCGTATGGAGCCAAAGGGGTCGGTGAAATTGTCAGCATTCCAACCTCCCCGGCGATCACAAACGCCATTTACAACGCGGTTGGCGTGCGTGTGGACCGGCTACCTGTAGATCAGGAAGAGATTCTAAAGAACATTCGCCGGCAGAAGGCTACCGGTTGATGCCTAACCTGTGCAGGATGGTTCTCGATCACCAAATGTCGTGGTCGGCAGTTCGGACTATCTGTTAAGGATGGGGATTGTGTATAATCCACTTGGGATTATTTAATGAATATAACCAAGCCACCGCGCTGGCTTGAATGGGCGCGTGAAATCCAGGCTCTGGCGCAAACCGGATACCACTACAGCGAGAACGAATACCAGCGGGAGCGGTACCACCGTTTAACCGAGATCGCCGCGGAGATTATCAGCGAGCACAGCGAGCTGCCTTTCGATCCGCTGTTATCTACCTTTAACCGCCAAATTGGCTATGCCACACCTCGCGTGGATGTGCGCGGGGCGGTATTAACCGATGGCAAGCTATTACTGGTGCGTGAGCGCCAGGATGGTGGCTGGACGATGCCCGGTGGCTGGGCGGACGTCGGTGATGTGCCCTCGCAGGCAGTTGAGAGAGAGGTCTGGGAGGAAGCTGGTTTGCGTGTCAAAGCCCGCAAGGTGATCGGTGTGTACGATGCCAACCGCGTTGGCCCGCTGGAAATCTTCCATGCATTCAAGGTGGTGTTCTTGTGCGAGTTGCTTGGGGGCCAACCGACACCCAGCAGCGAGACGAGCGAGGTGGCATACTTTGGACCAGATGAAATTCCTACTCTCCTTTCAGGCGAGCGCACTAAGCCTCGCCACATCAGCGACGCTTTCAAAATCTTGATGAATCCGGATTGTCCTACGGTTTTTGATTAATGACATTGATTGAATTCCCCCTTGGTTTTTCAGGACGCGTCTTTCGCAGTCCTATGCCTTTCACGGCTTATGACCCGTTTGAGATGCTATTTAAACAATACCAGGAGCAAGAAGTTTCCGTGGTCGTGCTTCTAGTAGAAGATGAACAATGCATAGCCAGGACTGGGCGTAACTTGCGCTTGTTCTACAATGAGAAGGGCATGGAGGTGATCCACTTGCCCATACCTGATTTTGGCGTCCCCTCGCTGCCAGCTTTAGAGGAGGCGGTGCAATCTGCTATCGATCGCGCCAATCAGGGTAAAAATATCGTGGTGCACTGTTACGCCGGCCTGGGACGCACGGGCACATTCCTGGCCTGCCTGGCCCGGCGTGCTTTTGGGATGACTGGCGATCAGGCAGTGAAGTGGGTGCGCTCCTACCTCTCGCCAGCTATTGAAACACCCGGTCAGGTCCGGGTGATCCAGGAATTTGGAAGGGATTTAGATTAATGTTAATCGTAAATGGCAAGCTAATTACCTGGGAAGTGCCAAATCAGGTTCTTGAGGGGCAAGCGCTATGGATCTCTGAGGGATTGATCGCTGAAGTCGGTCCCCAGGCGGATCTGATCGCACGTCATCCAGATGCAGAGCGCTTGGATGCCCGAGGGCAATACATCATGCCTGGCAATATCTGCGCCCATACTCATTTTTATGGCGCCTACGCCCGTGGCATGGCGATACCAGGCCCAGCCCCTAAAGATTTTCCAGAAATCCTTGAAAAACTATGGTGGCCGCTGGACCGGGCGCTCAGGATGGATGATGTGCGTGCTTCGGCAGAAGTGATGCTGGTGGATGCCATTAAACACGGCACGACGACGCTCATCGACCATCACGCTTCGCCTAATGCCATCGAAGGC
>DATCYX010000269.1:0-9603 GCA_036526235.1 Anaerolineales bacterium
CTGCCGATCATCGCTCGGGAACCGCATCCCGCCGGCTCACCTGCGCAGGCGGGCGTGCGAGACTACCTCGTCCAGCAGCTTTCTGCCATTGGCCTGGAGACCGAGGTCCAGCAGGCAGGACGTATCGAAAACGTGGTCGCCCGCTTGCACGGCAGCGAACCAACCGGCGCTATCGTGGTGCTCGCCCACTATGACTCGGTGGCAGCTGGACCAGGCGCGGCGGACAATGGCAGCGGGGTAGCTGCGCTGCTAGAGATCATGCGCGCCCTCGCCTCCGGCCCAGCGCCGCGCAACGATGTGATCGCGCTGTTCGATGACAGCGAGGAGAGGGGCCCATATGCTGGGACGCGGGCCTTCGTGCTAGGGCATCCCTGGATGGCTGATGTGCGCGTGGCCATCAGCTTAGACACCGCCGTTCGTGGGCCAATCTCGACGAACGAGACCGGTCCAAATAATGGATGGCTGGTACAAGCGCTCGCCCGCGCCTACACCGGTGGTGCCTGGACATCTGCCAGTGGTGGCGGAGGTTATGACTACACCCCGTTTCGCGAGGCGGGCATCCAGGGGCTGGCATTGGAGGACAACTACCCATTCAAAGAGCAACATACTGCGCAAGATATTCCTGAAATCGTCAGCGCCGCCAGCGTGCAACAAATGGGTGAGCAGACTCTGTCCATCACGCGCGAGCTCGGCAAGCTCGACCTCAGTAATCCCTATGCCGAGCAAGAGACGTACTTCTCTGTCTCCGGATTGGGGCTTGTCCATTACCCGGAGGCGTGGGCAGTCCCGCTAGCCATTTCCGCTAGCGTGCTCCTGGTAATCGCGTTTGGGCTAGCACTGTGGCGCGGGTTCGCCACCTGGCGCGGATTGGTCGTAGCACTCTTGGCGATATTGGTTACGAGTGGCTTAGCTGGACTCGGCATTAATGCACTTTGGGCAGGTGTGCCCGACCTCATGGGTTGGGAGACGAGTAGCTGGGCCGAATGGCCAGAGGTCATCCCTCCCTATGGATGGCTCGTCGTCGCCGCATTTGCGCTCCTCATCCTGGGACTGGCAATCGTGGGCTATAAACTGGCTCGTCACTGGAGCGCACGGTCAGACTACTCTCTGGTTGGGATGGCATTGTTCCTCATCCCTGCGGTTGCATTAGCCATCGGCATCCCGCGCGCATCCTACGTACCTGTGTGGTCTGTGCTCATCGGCTCGCTTTGCTGGATCGCGGCTGTGGCCGCTGGCAGGAAGCGAATGGCATGGTCGGTAGATATGGGGACCGTACTGGCAGCTCTGCCGCTGGTCGTGCTCTTCCTGCCGTTCCTGCCCGGAGTTGTTATGGGTGACGGTATGAAAAGCCTGGCGATTTTGGCGGCCGCGTGGGCCTTACTGCTTGGCGTTGTGTTGCCCGCCATCGATGGCCTGCTTGTGCGCACGCCTGACGCGCAAGGCCTGCCATAACATGCCTGCAGCTGACATTAGGCTTGACCCGACCCAACCATGAGCGATCAAGGAGGCAAGCCTGAGTGGTATTGCGGATCGTCGATGTAGGCGAGCAGGCCTGCCTCCCAAGCGCTCAAGATGCCAGCATATTTTTGATTCCACAATTAAATAACAAAGACAAACCGCTTTTTAGGGTAAAATTGGTTTAAATTAATCCGTCAACCATGCATGGATTTACCACCTTATAAAAAGCAGAAGTTACATTGGTGGGGAAGTTATGGGGTACTTCCCCACCAGTTTCCATCATCTGCGCATGTTCTAAAGAGGTTATTTAATGAATAAGGCAAAGAGTAAGGCCAGCAAGCGACAGCTCATCAGGGAGCGCCAGCGCAAACAACAGATAATCTCCAGATATATCTGGGTAGGGGTGGGTATTGTTGTATTGGCAATCATTGGCATCCTGGTCTGGCAGACTGCCAGACCAGCCGTAGGCGAGGTCGTGCCGATCCCCATATCGTCCAGCGAGCACGTCCCGGAGGATACGCAGCCCGGCCCGTACCCGTCTGATCCACCAGCCGGCGGTGTGCATTTTGCAGGAACACTGCCTGCCAAACTTTACCTAGAAGAAGACCTGGCTACCCTCCCGCAATACCCAGAGGGCTATCTGGTTCACAACCTAGAGCACGGCTATGTGATCTTCTGGTACAACTGCGACGTGGTTGGTGAAGCCGGATGTGAGCAGCTCATCACCCAGCTTCAGGAAGTGATCGACACTTTCAATGGCTTCAAAGTGATGGCCTTTCCCTGGAAGTCTCTGGATATTCCGGTGGCAGCAACCTCCTGGGGGCGGCTGCAACGCTTCGAATCCTTTGATCCCGGCCTGGCCCGCCGCTTCGTGCGTAACAACCGCAACAAAGCGCCCGAACCAAACGCCCCTTGATCGAGCATTCTTGATTTAGGCACCACTCCCATTCAGCGCGGCTATTAATTTTCGGATGGCATGGATGGCCTCAGATCGCGCCTGAAATTATTTGCTCACAGGTCCCTCAGACCCAGGATCGAAGTACATTGTCCATGTTCCCGAGCTCGTTGTTGACCAATCAGATAGCCATGCTTACCCAATGATGGGGATATATACTCCACCGACTTAAGTAGAACTTAATACAAAGAGCTTATTTTTGTTCAGTCCAGTTACAATAGTGCGATGCGTAATTTATCAATTGCCTTGCTATCCTTAACTATCTTTATTGCCGCGGGATGCGCAGGACAGGCTGCTGTGCTCTATGCCCCCAATCCAAGCGAGACTCCTGCACCCACAGCGACTCTCACATTCACCCCCAGTCCCGAGCCGACCGCTACCCCACTTCCCACCCATACCCCCACGCCTACCACCACTCCCACCGCCACCGCCTCGTTCACCCCATCGCCCTCGCCTACGCCGACGTCTGAGTTCCCGATTGCGATCACAACAGAGGAACGCGCCTTCTGCCGCTATGGCCCTGGAAAGGCATACCTGTTTTCGCATGAGCTCAACAAAGGCGATATGGCAGAGGTACACGGGCGCAATGCTTCTAAGACCTGGCTGTGGCTCAAGCCATACAACCTAGATAGACACTGCTGGGCAGCAGCCTCGGTGTTGGAAGTGAACGGCGACATCGCTTCGGTGAATGTAGTCACCTCGCGCTTGCCAAAATCCACGCTCTATGAGTCTCCCGTCTGGGTCGATGCAGAGCGTGATGGAGACGAGGTGACTGTCGAGTGGGATGAGGTATGGATGACGGAGGACGATTTCCGCGGTTACCTCATCGAAGCTACCGTGTGCCAGAATGGTTATCTGATCTTCGTCCCCGTGCAAACCGATGACACCCATTTCACCTTCACCGATGAAACGGGGTGCTCCGGCTCATCTGGTGGAGTGCTCTACACTGTGGAAAAGCATGGCTATACCGACCCGGTGGAAATCCCCTGGCCAGATAATTAAATATAGCCAACCCTTACCGATCTTTATACCAGGCTGGTTCGCTGGAGGATATACCTTTCCAATCGAGCGATCAATTTTTTCTGCTCAGCAATGATCGCCTTGACAAGATCTCCGATCGAGACGATGCCAATTAACTGGTCGTCTTCTAGGATAGGTAAATGGCGAACGTGCTTTTCCGTCATCAATTCCAGGCATTGCTCGACGGTCTGGCTTGGATGGCCATAAATAACATGATAGGTCATAATATCTCTGACCGGGATTTCTTTGGACGACCTGCCCTTCAGGATCACCTTGCGAGCATAATCCCTCTCAGAGAAAATACCCACGAGCTTCTCTCCATCCAGCACCAGCAAGGCCCCAACGTCTTTTTCCGCCAAAATTTGGAGAGCCTCTATAACCTTGGCATCTGGGGTGGTAGACCAGATCTCGTTGCCTTTTTCATCTAGCAAGCTTTTGACCGTTCTCATCGCGTATCCTAACTCTATAAAAGGCTAAGCCCGAGCGGCAGCAAGCTGTGTACGAGTGGCGTGCAAACGCTCGATGACTGCTTTTGCTGCATGGTGGGTTATCACATATGCCAATTGCCGGTCATTTTTCATCAGGCGGCGCAGGGCTTGCGCCTGGATTCTGATCGCCCGACACGGTCCAGAAGCGCGGACCGTCGAGGTTAGAATATGAGGCTCGATGACTGCCGAGATCGAGAAAGGCTCGCCGGGGTTGATTGTGCCTACGGGATATCCTTCCTGAAGGATTGATCCCGTTTCGGGTATGTAATACAAATCAACAGCGCCTTCCTCCAGGAAGTATAGCGCCTCGGCGAGGTCTCCTTCTTTGGCTATGATTTCACCCGCCTCGAAGGATACATGGTCGGAAATCATGGCGATCTCAATCAATTGAGTTTCGCTTAGCCGGCCAAAGAATGGATAGCGGCGTAATTGTTCTGGAGATATCATCGCTGGCCTCCTCCTAATTTAGTGAAAAGAATTTTTTGCGTGACGCATACAGTGCGATCTACTTTTGCAATAGGCAAGACCTACAATCGCTAGATTGTTCGGATTTTACAATGGCTCCCACGCTGTAGCCAGCTGCCTGCGTGTGGCATTTAAACGCTGTATGGCTGATTTTGCCAACTGGTCAATCACCACATATGCCATCTCTTGATCTCCCTTCATCAATCGGCGTAGTTCCCCGGCTTCGAACCGGATCACACGACTGGATTGGGTTGCTCGCGCGGTCATAGTGAGAATGTGAGGCTCAATCAGTGCAGAAATGCCGAAGACTTCTCCAGGATTGATCTCGCCGACAACACTCTCTTTACGCCTTTCAGGATGATAAGACGGAATAATCGTGTAGGACAGCTCGACGCGACCTGTTAGCAAAACATACAAGGCCTCAGCTGTCATGCCCTCCTCAAAGATTTCAGCACCTTGCTGATAATCTTCATATGTCACAATTTCAGAGATAGCCTTGAGCTGAGCTTCATTAAATATGGCAAAAAATGAATGATCGCGCAATAACTTGGCAGATATCATGACGTTCCCTCCTCTCGAGATATCGTAGTCAGGATACTTCCATCCAACCTGCGAATGGTGACATCTAAAGGCATTTGACCTGGCAACGAGTGTGTTGCGCAGGCAAAACAGGGGTCATAAACTCGAAAAGCCATTTCAATCCGGTTGAGTAAGCCTTCGCTTATATCCACCCCTTTATGGATAAGCGCCTGGGCAGCCTTTTTAACCGACATGGCGATGGGAGCATAGTTGTTGGTAGTGCCCACGATCAGGTTGACTTGGGTGAGGATGCCGTTCTCATCCGTCCAGTAATGGTGAGTTAGGGTGCCGCGCGGCGCCTCAACGCAGCCTACGCCCTCATCCGGGACTTCAGTGACTTGGCGGCGCGTATGAGGCTCGGTGATCTCTGGGTCAATGATCAGCTCCAACATGCGTTCCGCAGCATAGAGTAGCTCGATCAAGCGAGCCCAGTGTGTGGCTAGGCGGTAGTGCACAGGCTGGTAGCGCCCATCGATCTTCTCGGATCCAAGCGTTTCGTAAAATTTTTCAAAAGCTTCCTGAGCTTTGGGAGTAGCCATACCATCGGCAGCGTTTAACCGCGACAGCGGAGTGGCGCAATACACCCCACTCTCCTCCCCATCCACAAATCCTTTCCACCCCACCTGCTTCAAGTAAGGGAACTTTAAGTATGTCCAGGGCTCGACATGCTCGGCCAGGTGTTTGGTATAGTCCCTAGCCGGATATTTGGCAAATTCTCTACCCTGGGGATCAACCAAGCGGATCAATCCATCGTAAAAATTGACATGGTTGTTCGCATCTACCGTGCCCATCGAATAGGTGCGGTGGGTAAAAATATCAGAAAGGATCAAGTCGAGATAAGACTGGTTCTTTAACACAATATCTTCAAATATCTTCAAGCTGAACAGGGCAAAGACCACATTCTGTCGGGCTATTTCCTCAATCTCATGACGCTCTTCCTCATTTATTGATTTGCTCCAACCGCCGGGCAGCCCTGCGACGGGATGAACCCCACGCCCTCCTACCATCTGTATGACGTGGTGGTTTCGCTGGCGGCATGCGATCACTTCCTTCCCGATTTCCACACCAACTTTATGGATCACGCCCAGGATATTGCGCTCGGCGGGCGGTGCATCTGGTCCCAACACGAAATCCGGGCCTCCCAAAGCATAGAAGTGTGTGGTGTGGTCGGTTACATAGAACGCCGAGTAGAACATCTCACGCAGCTTTTCGACCGCCGGCGATGGCTCAATGTGAAATAGTGCGTCCAGCGCTTTGGTGGAGGCCATATGGTGAGCTTCCGGGCAGACACCACAGATTCGTGACGTGATGCGCGGCATCTCCTCCGCCGGGCGGCCCACACAGAATTGCTCAAAGCCGCGAAACTCAGGAATCTGAAAGTATGCATTAGCGACTTCGGAATCCTCATCGAGGAAGATTTCGATCTTGCCGTGACCTTCCAGCCGCGTAATAGGATCAATGGAGATGCGTTTCATAGCAGCCCTCCTTATTCACTATGGGTTGCCTGCCGTGAACGCACAAGCAACGACTTTGCCAGGCTAAAACGATAAAATGTGCCTGCTGGGTCTACCAGTGTACCCATCAGCTCTTGAGCTTTTTCCGCCAGCACGGCCTCCTCTTCACCCACCGCTCCCGCGCTGCTGACCGAAGCGATCGCGGACAACATCCTGGCTCCCTGGTCTGACACATTGTCCAAAGCTCCGTAGCAACCGCGACAGCCCATCCCTACCTGCGGACAGAGGGCTCCGCAGCCTGAGCGAGTGGCTGGACCCAAACAGACCAGTTCCTGTTCTAACAAGCACAACCCTGGCTCAGGGATAATGTCGTACGGGCGAACAAAACGAGTTATTTGCTTCTCGTGCTTCTCCAAGGGGCATTCTTCACACAGCGCCACATTGCCCGCACCCAGAATCGCCCCCCGAGGCGGCAATTCGACCCTGCCTTGCAGGGCAGCGACCACGGTTTGCAGAACTGCCCAAATCTGGTGAGGCTCGGGCGGGCATCCTGGAATCCGGTAGTCTACCTCCACCACCTGGTCCAATGCCTTAACCGTCTGGTAAAACTCTGGCAGGTGCAGCTCTCCTTCAGCCACCTGGGTCACCTCTTGAGGAACCACACCGCTTGGGTTGTCCGTGGTGGGGTTTTCCAGGTAAGCTGCCCGAAAGATGTCCTCGGGGAAAGTCAAGTTGGCCAGCGCCGGTATACTTCCTTGATTAGCACAAGCGCCAAAGGCCACCAGCAGTTTCGATTTCTGGCGTAGCAGGTGGGCCATCTCCTCGTTTTCCGAAGTGCGGATCGCTCCATTGAATAGGCAAACGTCGATGTAGCCGTCTGAATAAGCGCGCACGTCCTCATATTTGAAGTCGACAGCCACCGGCCAAAAGACGACATCAAAGGCCGCGTCAACGTCCAGGATATTTTCACCAATATTGAGCACTGCGATTTCGCAACCGCCGCACGCGGCTGCCCAATACATGGCTAATTTCGGTTTGGAATTTTCAGACATGGTTGCACCTGTTGAAGAGATAGATCATCCGATTGGCATTCATAAAATAATCCAAGGCGATAAATTCAGGCAACGGCAGCCTCCCTTTCAACAGGCTGGGCACGCGGATGTCCGCCAACACCATTCCCACTGCCTAAAACTGTCTGCTGCCAGCGTAGCGGCCCTAAAGCCCGCAATTGCTCGGTCATACGGTCCACGATCTCCGCCAGCAGCGGTCCTTCTGAGGCAGAAGCCCATACCAACTGCACCCGCTCTGGCTCGATGCCAAATTGAGCCAGCATCTGCTCCAGCAGGGTGTAGCGTCGCAAGGCTTTTAGATTGCCCTCGATATAATGGCACTCTCCCGGATGACAACCGGCGATCAATACGCCATCAGCTCCAGAGCGCAATGCTTTAATTACCAGCTCAGGCTCGACCCGACCACTGCACATCACCCGCACTGGGCGCAAATTCGGCGCGTAGTGAATGCGGGCTGTGCCAGCTAGGTCAGCTGCCCGGTAGGAGCACCAGTTGCACAGAAAACCAATGATGACAGGTTCGAATTTCGTGCTCATGGGTCTTCCTCCTTAAATTGTTTCTCGACAAGCATGCACATGTTAATCCCCAGCCAACTGTGGTGCAGCGATCTCTTGCACGTCCCACAACAACCCTTCGACCTGTGCCATCAACTGTTCGCGGGTGAAATGAGCTCCTGCGATCGCCGCGCTGGGGCAGGCCGCAACACAGGTGCCGCACCCCTGGCACATGGCGGTGACCACCTCAGATACTTTGCGATCCTCATTAAAGATGATGGCGCTATACGGGCATATATTGTTGCAGATGCGGCAGCCGGAGCATTGATCTGCGTTAATGGAAGCTCGCACAGGTTCCATCAGCACCGTACCCTGGCTGATTAATCCTGCCGAACGAACCGCGGCTGCCGCGCCTTGGGCTACTGTCTCTGGGATAGCCATCGGCCCCTGGCAAGCCCCCGCAATGAAGATGCCTTCCACCATCGTCAGGATGGGGTCCAGCTTGGGATGGCGCTCGATAAAGAAACCACTGAAATCGCAGCCCAAACCGAAAAGTTGGGCCACTTTACGAGCGTCGGGACGCGGCTCTACACCCACGCTGAGGATGACCATATCCACCGGAATGCGGCGTTGTGCGCCGTACAGTGTGTCATAGACCTGGACGATCAGCTTATCTTCCTCTTCAGGGATGCGTGCGGCATCGGTTACCTCCGCTACACGGCCGCGAATAAAATGCGTGCCCTCCATCATCACCCGGTGATAGAACTCCTCGTACCGCTTGCCAGCTGCCCGAATATCAATATAGAAGTTATAAACTTCCGCATCCGGTAGCCGCTCGCGAACCAGGTGGGCAAACTTCAAAGAATACATGCAGCATACGCGGGAACAGTACTCGTTATAATTCTGGTCGCGTGAGCCCACGCAGTGGATGATGGCTACGCTTTCAGGCGTGGTCACTCCATCTCGCAAGACGATCCTTCCTGCGGATGGCCCGGATGCGTTCACCAGGCGCTCAAACTCGACGCTGGTATATACGTTTGGCAGGCGACCATAACCATATTGGGGTATACGGCGGGCATCGAACGGGCTATATCCGGTGGCCAGGATAATGCTTCCCACCTGTAGCTCCAGCAGTTCATCCTTTTGATCGAAGTCAATCCCGCCAGCAGGACAAAAGATCTCGCACGCCTTACACTTCCCCTTGATAAAGTACGTACAATTCTGCACGTCAATGACCGGGTACATGGGAACAGACTGAGGAAACGGGCGGTATACTGCCTTACGATACCCCAGGCCAACATTGAAGTCTTCGTCCAGCACCTTCTTAGGGCACTTCTCTTCACATACCGCGCAGCCTGTGCACAATTCTTCATTTATGTAACGGGCTTTCTTACGCACCGTGACGTTGAAGTTTCCCATATACCCTTCAATATTTTCCACCTCGCTGTAACTTAACAAGGTGATATTGGGATGTTGCCCCACTTCCACCATGCGAGGTGTCAGGATGCAGGCAGCGCAGTCCAGTGTAGGAAAGGTCTTATCGAGTTGAGCCATATGACCGCCAATCGAGGGATCGCGCTCCACCAAATAGACATGGTGCCCCGCATTGGCTAATTCCAA
>DATCYX010000270.1:0-4050 GCA_036526235.1 Anaerolineales bacterium
TGCTGGCCTGCAACGGTTGTGCTCGGATTCGGTAGATTGTTCAGGCAGTAAATGGAAGAAGTCAGGTATGCTGAAGAGGGAAACGAACCTCAAATTTGGTTC
Source organism: Anaerolineales bacterium (assembly GCA_036526235.1). Classification (GTDB taxonomy): domain Bacteria; phylum Chloroflexota; class Anaerolineae; order Anaerolineales; family UBA4823; genus DATCYX01. The sequence continues at coordinate 103 of DATCYX010000270.1, forward strand.
ACTGTCCAAAGGACTGAAATCGGAAGGTAGGCACCAGGAGGATCAAATGAAACGGATATTTATTTATTCTGTGGTGATTTTTTTCTTACTATCAGGATGTTCCCCGGTGGAAGATGCCCCTGATGTGCAAGGTAATACAGTGGAAGCCATTACATCGGCACAACCTCCGCCCACTCAAATGGAAAAAGCCACTCCTACGAACTCTCAGCCTATGCCTACAGAAACCCCTACTCCGACAAAATCCCAGCCTATCACAGTCGAAACCGTCACTCCAACCGCATCGCTACCCACCCCCGTGGCCCCATTTACCCCAGGCTCGATAGGACCCGGCGAGCAGATGGCTTATTCCTTCCAGTCCAGCTCGGGCGAAGAAATAATTTTATGGCTCTATTTACCGCAGGGTTACGATGAAAGTCGAAGTTGGCCACTCATTCTTTCCCTCCACGGGTTCCTCGGCTTTGAGCCGAGCCTAGAAAAAGTGCGCGGGCAAAGCCCGCTGGCCTGGGTCAGCCCGGATGTTGTGTTCCCCTTCATCGTTATCTCCCCTCAAGCGCCATCTGGCTCGTGGGCCAAATATCATGAGCCAATGGATGAATTAATAGAGTTTTTGGGCGAATCTTTATCAATCGATCCGCAGGCTCAATTTCTCACTGGGCTAAGTGCCGGCGCGATTGGGGCTTGGCAGTGGGCGCTTGCATTTCCGGATCGTTTTGCTGGGGTAGCCCCGATCGCCGGTGGTCTATCAATGAATCGCAATGACCCGGTCCCGGAAAATATCTGCTCCCTCAAGGATCTGCCTATTTGGGCTGCTCACAGCGAAGCCGATCGAGAGGCACCCATTGATTCTATTCTCGCAGCAGTTTCAGCTTTGGAAGAGTGCGGGAGCACTGTTATTCGTTTTAATGTATATACAGACTTGAGCCATATAGACACCATAAGTACAGCCTATGCAGGTCCAGAGCTCTACGATTGGATGCTGGGGTTGGTGAGATAAGTAAATGATTCCAGGAGAACACGAATTCACTCTCAATATTCGCCAGGCGCAGATAGACGACATCCCGTTCATCGTCCAGTTGATTCAAGAACTGGCTGAGATGGAGAAAGTATCTAGCCCACTCAACAAGACTTACGTCAAATATTACCTTTCACAGCCCAATTGCTATATCCTCGTGGCTGAAGCTGGGGATCAATCCATCGGGTTGCTCAGCTACATGATGAAACCCGACCTCTTTCACGGCAGCGATACCTGTACTATTTCCGAGCTAGTCGTCTCAAAAGGTTTTCGCGGTCGCGGAGTGGGCAGCGCCTTGCTTGACCACCTGATGCGACAGCTAATTTCTATCGGCTGTGTTGAAATCTCCGTCTCAACTTTGCCAGATAACCAAGGGGCAATCCAGTTTTATAAGCGTCATGGATTGGTCGATGAAGCCGTCTTATTAGAGCGCCATTTCAATTAAGGATTAACCGTAAATATATTATAAATTCTTCTTGACATAGGATATATTTTTCTATACACTAATACCAATCATTAATCATTAAACATTAATCATTATATTTATGACTTCCCTGAGCAGCGATTTGTTTGCCATTTTTCAGACAGACTCTCCCCAGCAAGTCAGTCTGCCTGAGTTCACTGCGAATCGCATCAAAGAAATGATCAACAGCCGCAAACTCCTGCCGGGGGCACGATTACCCAACGAGCTTGAGCTGGCAGATGCGATGGGGGTCAGCCGCGGCACAATGCGCACTGCGCTAAACATCCTCCAAGAACAAGGCTTAATCTGGAGACGGCAAGGAATTGGTAGCTTTGTCAGCGAGCAGCCCATTCTCGAGAACAGGCTGGACATTAATAGCGGTGTCACTGAACTGATCGAATCAATGGGCCTGACACCTGGCACAAAAATTCTGGAAATTAAACAGGTAGCCGCTGACGTCCACCAAGCTGGGCAACTCAACCTGCCAATTGGTAGCCAATTGGTTTTTATCCGCCGCATCCGCATGGCGAATACCCGACCGGTAGTCTCATCGATCGATATCTTCCCATACGAAATTCTCAAGCAAGGCACAGGCTTGATGGAGTTAGAAAAATTTAAAATGCTCCTTGAAAAAGGCCACTCTATCTATCGACTATTCGAGAGCGAGTTTTCGCTATCTATAGACTACGGTATCACCCGCTTGCGCCCTGTTAAGGTTAACGCCCGCCAAATGAGACACATTGGTCTTGGATTGCCAGCGGGTTCCGTGCTGCTCTATATGGAGCAATTGGATTACGACCGCAACCGCAGACCAATCTACTTTTCTAGCGAGTACCATGTCGCCGATTTCTGCACCTTCACGATCTTCCGGCGCAGATGAAATAATGATTTGACAGAAAGGAGGCCTTTGGAGACCAGAGATTCAACGTTTCTATCCGCTTCGTTTATCTAATCCCAAACAAACATAAAGAAGAAGAGGAGGAGTAGCATGAAGTCGAAATTGTATATTGTGCTTAGCATTCTCGTCAGTGCTGTGTTATTGCTCTCAGCTTGTGCACCAGCGCCGGCACCGACTCCTGAGGCCCCAGAACCTCCAGCGGGTGGTGAAGCGCCCGCTGGTGAATGGACCCTCGCCACAGCCGCTGAACCCTGGAAAGGAGAAACCCTGCGGCTGATCGGCGAAGCCCTGCCCCCTCTGGAAGCCTTGACGCAATTGAAGGGCGAGTTTGAGGAGATCACAGGGGTTAATGTCGTCATCGAAGGCCTGGGACATGAAGAGGCAGTCGAGAAAGTCACCCTGGATTTTGCCGGTCAAACCGGCGTATACGACGTGGTTTTGCAGCCACACCGTGCTCTCGGAAAGCTCGTAGCCAATGGGTGGGTACGCCCAATCGAAGAATTCTATAACGACCCAGCCCTTCGCAACCCGGACTTCAGTTTCGAGAATGATCTACTCAACCAGACATGGTTCCGTGAAACCTGCACATACCAGGGTGACATCTACGCTTTGCCGTTCCATTTCATCAGCATGTACCTGTGGTATCGCTATGACTGGTTTGAGCACCCAGACGAGCAGGCTGCCTTTAAAGCTGAGTACGGGTACGACCTGCCGTCGCCTCCAGTTACATGGCAAGAATATCGCGATGCAGCCGAGTTCTTTACCCGCGCGAGCGGAGAAACCCTGGCTGGCGAAACCCTCGACCACGACGTCTATGGTCATGCTTGGGGCGCGGCTCGCCATGTATCTACTTGGTACGACTATTTGAATGTTCTTTACTCTGTGGGTGGTCGGGATATCCAACTGCCTGACAACCGTGGCGACAGCTACGGCCCTGTGACAATAAATTCCCCTGAAGCTCTAGAAGCGCTCAATATGATCATCGACATGATGCAGTTCGCGCCACCTGGAGCTGTCAGCTATACCTGGGATGAGAAACAGGCTGCTCAACAATCCAGCCTGGTCGCAATGGCTATTCAATGGGATGATGCCACTTTCGCAGTCGAGGACCCAGAGCAGTCAACTGCCTCCGGCAAGATTGCCTATAGCGGTGTCCCCATCGGGAAAGAAAAGATGACCCAGATTGAAGGGTGGAGCTACTTCATTCCGAACAGCTCAAAGAAACCAGAGTTAGCCTGGTTATTCATCCAATGGGCGATGGGCAAGGACGTGCAAATCGCCCAGCAAAACCTGGGCGGCGAGTCCGCGTTGCGACCAACCTATGATGATGCTCAAGTATCCTCCATACCTTACGCCCCCACCGCGGTCTACTTGAAGACTGCTGGAGAGTGGGTGCTCAAGGAGCGCAATATTGGAGACGCCACAGGTCTTGGTGTTCCAAAGCGATACCTGGAAGCAGTTAATCCAGCAACCGGCGATACCAGCGTTTCCATCGTCGCTAAGCCCACCTTCCCGGAGGAGGAACGCTTGACCGAAGCGATTATTCTGCATGTAAATCGCGCTGTCAGTGGCGAA
>DATCYX010000271.1:0-2332 GCA_036526235.1 Anaerolineales bacterium
GATTGAAATCATCCCAGCGCCTACCGATTACACCGTCACCCAATCAGTCCCTCAACACCGATTATCAAGCCGGCTGCCCAGCGTCTTGATCTCACTGCTCCCCAGCACCGAATACCTGGAAATTACTACTCGCATGCTAAAGGAATATTTCGGCATCTTTATTTACAAGCTACGTGGTTGGTTGTAATATAAGCATATATGGCTAATCCACTCAAAGACAAACACATCATTCTCGGGGTCACCGGGTCGATTGCGTGCTATAAAGCCGTGGAGCTGGCGTCCAAGCTGGCCCAGGCTGGTGCGCTGGTGGATGTCATCCTTACCCAGGCAGCGACCCAATTCGTCACCCCGCTCACTTTCCAGTCAGTCACTGGACGACGCGCTTTTGTGGAAGCCGATCTATGGGGCAGCGAAGGTCACGTGCTTCACATCAGCCTAGGTCATGTCGCTGAACTTCTGGTAATCGCACCCGCCTCGGCAAATACCATCGCCAAGCTGGCGCACGGCATCGCCGATAATTTCCTGACGGTGACTGCGCTGGCATCCAACTGCCAACTGCTCATTGCACCAGCTATGGATGGCGGGATGTACGCCCACCCGGCGACTCAAGCCAATCTGAAGACCTTGCAGGAGCGGGGCGCTCTCATTCTTGGCCCAGTTGAGGGCCACCTGGCATCCGGATTGCAAGGAGTCGGGCGAATGATGGAGCCCGGAGAGCTGCTTGGTCATATCCGCCTGGCACTGGCGCAGACCGGTCTGCTTCATGGGCGCAGAGTGATTGTCACTGCAGGCGGCACGCACGAGCCCATCGACCCGGTAAGAGCTATCAGCAATCGCTCATCAGGCAAACAGGGCTTTGCCCTGGCCCAAGCTGCCCTGGATTTGGGGGCGCAGGTTACTTTGATAACAGCTCCCGTCTCTCTGCCCACGCCAGTGGGGGCGCAGAGGCAGGAGGTGCTCACAGCCCAAGACATGCTGGAAGCGGTATCAGAGGCTATTCCGCATGCCGACGCACTGATTATGGCAGCCGCTGTGGCCGATTTTCGACCCGCTGACCCCGCCGGGCAAAAGATCAAGCGCGAAGGTGGTCTTCCAGAGATTCAACTCGAAAACACGCCTGATATCTTGCAAGCTGTTGCCCGCTATAAATCCGACACCGGTTACCCGCGGGTGACGGTAGGTTTCGCTGCCGAAAGCCAGGCTTTACTGGAAAATGCCCGCAAGAAGCTGAAAAAAAAGAGCCTGGATTTGATCGTCGCCAACGATATCTCCGCCAGCGATACCGGCTTCGCGGTGGACTTCAACCGCGTGACCTTGCTAGACGCCCAAGGTGGAGTAGAACACCTGCCCCGCATGAGCAAGGCGGACATAGCGGAGATTGTAATGCAACGGGTTGTGGCGATATTAAATTCTTTGCATTCAGAGTTATGATCGTGCATATCTGCCAGCTCGGGGCATGGCAAGCAGCCCAAGCCCGCGGAGAATACTGCCCACCCTCCCTGGACGACGAAGGTTTCATCCACTGCTCCAAACCAGAACAAGTCTTGCATGTTGCGAAGCGGTTTTACCGCGATGTAAATGATTTGATCTTATTATGGATCGACACCAAAAAAGTGCGCCCAGAGATCCGCTGGGAAGTGGCAGATGGGGAGGTTTTCCCCCATATTTACGGAGCACTCAATACAGACGCAGTGGTCTCTGTGAGCGAACTGGACCTAGATATGGATCTTATCCCGCCCTTCTAAAACCTCTATTAACCCCTATCCCTCATCTCTTCGATAATTTTAGCCATCTTCTCAGCCAGCAACTCGCGCGAAAAGGCTTCCTCCACGCAGCGCCGACCAGCCAACCCCATCGACTGTCTCATGGCGGGATTTGCAGCCAACTCGCGGATGGCGTTCGCTAAGGCTTTCGCATCTCCGGGTGGGACGTAAACACCGCTGCCTGCCACCTCGACAACCTGCCGGATTACACCATCGATCGCCAAGATCACAGGCCGGCCAGCCGCCATGTAATCGAAGACTTTATTTGGATAGACCGTTTTGTACATCTCAATAGGTTTGAGAATGGCGATGCAGGCGTCTGCCGCCGCCAGCGCCCGAGGCATCTCTCCCTTTGGCACCGGCGGGAGGAAATGCAAGTTCGATAATCCCATTGCCTGAGCCATCGCTATCAGAGCAGGTTTTTCCTTGCCCGCACCTAGGAGGACGATGGCGATATCCGGCTGGTCGTCAATCAGCGCCGCCGCTTCCAAAACCACAGCCAGGTCGTTGGACATGCCGTGCGCCCCAGCGTACATCACCAAGAACCTGCCTTGCAGATCGTGCGCTGC
>DATCYX010000272.1:0-4835 GCA_036526235.1 Anaerolineales bacterium
AAGGCAATTTGTGTACCACTCAGTGTTACACCCACAAATCGAAGCCATGCCGCATCACTGGAATAAGATGCGAGTTGAAGAACATATATTCCTTTCGGGTCTGACATTCACCATCCTACAACCTGCAGTTTATATGCAGAATATTTTGGTGAATTGGGGTAATATTATTGAAACGGGAAAATATACCGTTCCTTATGATGTAGACAGCAGGATCTCTATGGTAGATCTAGAAGACGTGGCCCTGGCAGCTGCGAATGTCTTGATGGATATTCATGCTGAAGATCATATACCGTTACATATTGGAGCAACCTACGAGTTAGTGGGCACACAGGCAATTACCCCAGCCCAAATTGCTGCCATCCTGGCTCAACAACTGGGTCGTCCCGTGGTGGCAGAGAAAGTCTCAATAGAGACCTGGAAAAGCAGAGCCCGAAACTCAGGTATGGGCGAATATCAAGTAAACACGCTTGTAAAAATGTTCAACTATTACGAGAAATTTGGTTTTTGGGGTAACCCTCAAGTCCTAAGCTGGTTGCTTAATCGACCACCTACCAGCTTTGAATCCTTTGTGAAACATGTAGTTCATAGGCATTTATAGGATGAACAATAAATGCGGAAAAATCATTCCGCAGGAGACCGATTATTATGAAACCAGCTCCCTTTGAGTATTTTGCACCAACTACGATTGATGAGGCATTGGTCCGCCTGGGTGAATATGGGTACGAAGCCAAAGTGCTGGCGGGTGGACAGAGCTTGATCCCCATGATGAACTTCCGTCTCGCCCAGCCATCCGTAATCATTGATCTCAATAAAGTGAATGATCTTTTCTATATCCTCCCCAATGACGACGGGGGGTTGAGAATCGGAGCAATGACACGTCATAACCAGGTAGAGCTCCATCCGCTTGTTGCGGAGAAAGCCCCTTTAATAAACGAAGCCATGCCCAATATTGCGACTGTGCAGGTTCGCAGTCGCGGCACATTCGGGGGAAGTATCGCCCACGCTGATCCATCAGCGGAATTAGCTGCTGTCAGCGTGGCTCTCGAAGGGAGTTTCTTGTTGCGTAATCTCCAAGGCGAACGCTGGGTTCCGGCGGAAGAATTTTTCATTGGCTTGTTTACCTCAGCGCTCGAACCCGATGAGTTGCTCATCGAAGCTCAAATTCCACCAATACCCGAGCGGACTGGATTTGCCCTTGTGGAGCTAGCTCGCCGACCTCATGATTTTGCCTTGGTTGGTGTTGCAGTTCAAGTAACGTTGGATAACGCAGATCGCTGCAAAAATGCACGAATCGTATTCTTAAGCGTAGGCGATGGACCAGTACTAGCTACTCAAGCAGGCGAGATGCTTAAAAATCAGGCATTGACGCGAGAAACAATGCGCGCAGCAGCGGAGACTGCAGCGAAACTTGATATTGAACCCGGAAGTGATATTCACGCCTCAGCCGAGTATCGCAGACATCTTGCTGGTGTGCTTGCCTTCCGAGCATTGGAAAAGGCTTATGCTCGCGCACAAGCAAAGTGATGATGGCATTCGGGCTGCTATTTGACGATGTTAGGCTTGTATCACTTCTCAAGGTAGGAGATGTAAATGACTAACCGCATGGATATTGCCCTCACGGTAAATCACAAACAATATTCACGTAACATTGAACCACGCATGTTATTAAGCGATTTTTTGCGACATGAGCTCGGTTTAACCGGAACCCACGTCGGTTGCGAGCATGGTGTGTGTGGGGCTTGCACGGTTCTCTTCGATGGGCAGCCGGTTCGATCATGTCTTATGTTCGCCATTCAAGCCGATGGGCATGAAATCACTACAATCGAAGGCTTAGGAACCATCGATAACCTGCATCCCATTCAAGAAAGCTTCGTGGAGGCCCACGGTTTGCAGTGCGGCTTTTGTACACCCGGGATCATTCTTACGATGATCCCGTTCCTGGAAAAAAATCCTGCTCCAAACGAACAGGAAATTCGCCATGCCATCTCTGGAAATATCTGCCGCTGTACTGGCTATCAACACATCGTAGACGCTGTGAAGCTTGCAGCGGAGAAGATGTCAGCCCAGACTTGAGCAACACATCACCTAGAGCGACTCGATATACATGATTAGATGGATTATGTTTAGGAGTGATCCGTGACCAAGAAATTTATAGGCAAACGAATAAAGCGAACCGAAGACCCACGTCTATTAACCGGGCAGGCCTTATTTGTCGATGATGTTGATATTCCAGGTATGTTACATGTGGCATTCTTACGGAGCGATTATGCCCATGCGCGCCTGAAAAGCATTGATATCTCTGCCGCGCAGAAGAAACCCGGCGTTGTTGCAGTTTACACCGCTGAAGAAATGGGGGATGAGTGGAAACCCGGACCTCCATTAGTATCTCCACCACCGACATTGCAAGATGTGTTATTCCATTCTCGAACGCAAGTGCCTCTGGTCAAAGATAAGGTCAGGCATGCAGGAGAAGCCATTGCGGCGGTAGTTGCTGAAAGCCGCTACATCGCTGAAGATGCAGTAGAAGAAATCCTGGTTGATCTTGAACCCTTAGAAGCCGTGGCAGACTTAGAAAAAGCCTTACAGCCGGGAAACGTGCGCGTCCACGACGATCTCGAATCGAACCTGGCTGCCCAGTTGGTACAGGTAAAAGGCGATTATGACAAAGCCCGACAAGAGGCTGACCTGGTCATCAAGAAGCGTTTTATCATCGACCGTGGAGCCGCGGCTGCGATGGAAAATCGAGGCGTCGTCGCCCACTGGGATGCAAAAAGCCAGCACTTAACGGTATGGGACACAACCCAGGCCCCAATACCAATTCGGAATGGTCTCGTCACCAGGCTTGGTTTATCACAGCATCAAGTGCGGGTGATTGCTCCGTTCCTGGGCGGCGGGTTTGGTCCAAAAATGATGATGTTTTACCCGGAGGAAATGCTCATCCCTTGGATCGCAATCAAGTTAGCCAGACCGATTAAATGGATTGAAGATCGGCGGGAAAACTTCTATGCCACCACCCAAGAGCGTGTGCAGATACACGATGCCGAAATGGCGCTCACCCGCGAAGGGCGCATACTGGGTATCAAGGATAATTTCCTGCATGATACAGGTGCGTATGATCCCTATGGATTGACGATCCCCCTGAACACCCAAAGCCACTCGATGGGAGCTTACGATGTTCCCAATTACTACTCTGAGATCAAAGTCGTTTTTACGAACAAGATCATTGCCACGCCAGTACGGGGAGCCGGAAGGCCTCAAGGGATTTACATTGCAGAGCGATTGCTGGACCTGGCTGCCAAAGAGCTTGGTATAGATGCGATTGAAATCCGAAAGCGTAATTTTATACCCCCGGAGAAATTCCCGTATGAACACAAGATCATTGACCAGGCTTTCTCTCCGCTCATCTTCGATAGCGGGAATTACCTGCCCGTTCTGGAAAAAGCTCAGAATATGATTGGCTATGATCAATTCATACAAGAGGAACAACCACGCTTGCGCTCCGAGGGTCGCCATGCAGGGATCGGGATCGTATCCTTCGTTGAGACAACTGGTGTGGGTCCATATGAGGGCGCAAGAATTACGGTTGGGACCGATGGCAAAGTCAATGTGGCAACGGGTGTCGGCACACAAGGGCAGGGGCATTTCACTTCCTTTGCTCAAATTGTTGCCGATCAATTAGGAGTAGATGTTCAGGATATTATTATAGTTACTGGCGATACGGCTGAATTTCATTGGGGGACCGGTACGTTCGCCAGCCGTGGGGCTGTCGTAGCAGGGAATGCCATCCACGCCTCTGCAGTAGTAGTGCGCAAAAAAATACTCAAATTAGCAAGCGAAGTCCTCAAAGCGCCTGAGGATGAGCTGGAACTGGACGACGGCCAGGTACGGGTGGCTGACATGCCGCGCATGTCTATCAGCTTAGGAGAATTGGCTGCCTTGGCAAATCCATTGCGCGGCGCAGTCCAGCCGGGCACTGAACCGGGTTTAGAGGCCACGGCATACTATGGACCCCAGTATGGCGCAACCGCCTTTGGCGTTCATGCTATGATCCTTGAAGTAGATCCAGAGACGATGATGGTGGACATCAAGCGATATGTTGTCGTAGAAGATTGCGGCACGATATTAAACCCATTGATCCTGGAAGGGCAGATCCACGGTGGTGTTGCGATGGGGATTGGCAATGCGTACTATGAAAAACTGGTTTATGACGAAAATGCCCAGCTGCTCAACGCATCCCTGGCAGATTATTTGATTCCCACGGCTACGGAAGTACCGCGGATAGAGGTTGAACATGAAGAAACCCTCTCACCTCTGAATACATTGGGCAGTAAAGGCGCAGGCGAAGCTGGCGCGATCCCAGTGCCAGCCCTTTTTGCGCAAGCCTTGGAAAACGCGTTACCTGAATATAATCTTGAAATACTCGAAACACCCCTTAGTCCAAATCGCCTTTTCGAGCTGCTTCAAGATTAGGAGAAAGCTAGATGAAAATTGAAGGCGAGTATCTCTTCAATGGTAGCCGGGAAGATGTTTGGGAAATTGTCCGGGATCCACAAGTGCTGGCTACCGCTTTGCCGGGAACCAAAAGCCTGGATAAGGTCGGCGAAAATGAGTATGCCGGAGAGATGAATGTACGGGTTGGACCTGTTGCCGGGCTTTTCTCGGGGCGATTGATCGTCTCCAATGAGGTTGAGCCTGAGAGCTGCACCCTTACTGTAGATGGTCGAGGTAGCCCTGGGTTTATGAATGGAACCGGTAATGTGTTCCTATACGACCAGGGCGACAGCACCACTCTGATGAAGTACGATGGAGAGGTCCAAATTGGAGGAAAACTGGCC
>DATCYX010000273.1:0-22317 GCA_036526235.1 Anaerolineales bacterium
AGCGACTCAATCATGTGCTTGACCGATTGGTCCCCATTCTGGGACAAGGCGGCTTTGATCTCCACCTCGGGTTGGGCCAGGAGGTCGTTTAGCTCAGCGTAAAAGCGAAATTGGGCTTGTTTCACCATCTCAAACAAAGAATGGCATCATCTCCGCCGGAATAACCCCTGGGCTAGGAGCAAAACGCCCAGCAAAATCAGTAATACCGGCCAGTATCTTGATATTGCCATCCCGCCGAGAAATGAGCCAAATATGGCCAGCAAAACCAGGCTGTTGAAAATCGCCCATCCACCACCCACCAGGGCGCGCCGGTCGCGACTCATCAAGCCAGATAGGATGACGCCCACACCTGCAAAACCAGGTATCAGCGTCCAGGCATAAGCCCAACTTTCCCAGTTGCCGGTAGCATTTTGCCAGTACAACAGGCCGCCTATGCCACCCACGATACAAGCCGGGATCAGCAAGCCAGGAACCCAGGTAACCAATCCAATAATTCCCATAAGCGCCCCAGCGCCAATCACCGCCACCGGCCAGGTAAAGCGGTTGTAGGCGAAGTCTCTCAGTCCAGGAAACAACTGGATAGATAGGAACCAGACGCCCAGCAGAATCAATACCAGTGCGACGGCGATATTTCCTCTTCTTTGTTGCATCATCACATTCTCCTTAAATGAACTGGATAGGGTTTACTTTTATTTTACCTAAAAACAGATTGCACAACATTGAATAGTAGAATAATTAACCTTTGGTGCTAGTTTTATAGGCTGAACGGAGCGAGAGAGAATTGCACGCAGCCATCTTCATCGGTCTGGATTCCGTCCCACTGGACGAGCAGGTTGAACATCGCCAAGGTGTAAGCCAATCGGCTCTGGAAATAAGCCCAAACCCGGTGCATCACCTTCTTGAAATGGCACACCAGGGTCAACATGGAGAGCACCGTTTCAGCAATCATGCGGGTATTCCACTGGCCCCGCTGGCAAATCTTGAGGTTTTCCGGATGCCAGTCTTTCTTGACACAGCCTTCATCGCGTAACAGCACCATCTGGGCAGCATTGCGCTCGACAACCTGCTGATAGGCGCTGCCGTCGTAGACGTTAGCCGTGGCGACCCCCCAATCCACGATCAGACCCAGATGATTGAGCACAAAACACAGCTTGCCTCCGACGATCCAACGCCGGTTGGACAGCCCTTTCTTGCCAATTTGCCGCCTGCTGTGGCCTTCCCGGCGCGGGTGAAGCAGTTCAATGCCATAGGTGTCGATCAAACCATTGAGGGAAGGTTCAGCCATAAAGCGCTGCGTCCAATGCCTATGGGTATTGAACAGCTGAAACAGGCGGGTGCGGCTGGGCAGATCAGGGAACAAATGCCCGTAATCTCGCTCCAGCCAGCGATAAAAGGCGCGATTGCCCATCCCTTTGAGAGCGAACAGAATGGCAAGCGTGACCACTTCGCTGGGATAATGATTGGCTTGGGAATGCTTCTTGGTATCGGGCCTTTGATCACCCACGGGGCAAAACAGGTCAATGATAAAATCTTCGGTGGTCATGAGGGCACACTCCTTGAGTCTGATGGACACTTGGAGCAGTGTACCTCATGATTTTTTCAAACTAGCACCATTGGTTTAACAAGATGATACAAAATGCTGGTCAGCACAATGGGATGCTGACCAGCGTAGGCTGCTAAGAGCGCCGTTACTTTACAACCCGGCTCGCTCTGAGTGATGCCCTGGCACGTAATCCGAGCTATTCTTTGGCGGCATTTGCTTTCATTGCCCGCCCCCCCATGGATTATACCCGTTGTGCATACCCTAGCGGTTTGAGGCTATCCCCAGAACGGGTCTTTCTGAGGGCATAAAACGTCCAGACTCCGCCTGAGGCATCCAGGATACTGAGGAGTACATAATTGACCGGCACGTTCCCAGTAATGTACAGGATGATTGTTACAATAGGGGAAGCAATTCGGGTATATATGGTAAGTTTAGCGAAGAATCTGTCCCTCCCGACGCCGGAAGCAAAATAGTAGAACGACGAGGCTATCAAGACAAACCCAAGCATATAGGTAAAAGAATTCACCTCTTCGTGCACCTGAAACGCAGGAAGGATGATCCGGGGTGCGAGCAGAAGCACCGCTCCCATGAACCCGGAGTAGATGCTAAACACAATCAAACTAAAGAATGGGTCAGACAACTTACTTGGACGTTGTGTATCCACGAGGACCTCCTGTTGAATGGAAATATTTCATTTTCAATTATTGAGAGTATAAGGTTCGATTGCTATAGTGTATAGCGCCGTTTGGCATGTTTTTTCCCCAGCCAATTTGCTTGTATCAACGACCACTCTTATGAGAGAGTATTGCCTTCAAGAATTCACTGCGCGTTGTGTAAAATATACTGCCAAACCTAACATCCCAATCCAAAAAATAGACCGACCAAGGGGATTGGGATACCGCCGATAAATCTGGCGATACCTAGGTCTGGCATAGTACGCCGTGTAAGACTCGGCTGCCAATTCCCATACAGCCTGGTGAGCGATGAGAGCTTGCCATTTCCAAGTTAATGATCTCAAGCTTCCTCTGCCGTGCCTACGCCTTGCAAAAAGCATTAGAGTGCCATGAATCAGAGCGACCAGGAGGGTCTGCAGGTGACCAAACTCGTGCAGAAAGCTAAGGTACAGGCGGTCCTCGCGAGGTAGGCCTCGCCGTAGGAGCAAGTTAATGATAGGAGGGTGTTTCAAAGCCACTCCCCCGACTCTGACCAGGTGCCAGAGCTCGTTCTCGACCTCTATCTCGCCGGTGAGGCCATACCACGAGCGAACCTTCATCTCACCTCGCCATAGCCGTAGCCATCAATAACGGCGATACCACTCGGGTGAGACATCCATCAGCTCGCTCATTGAGCCAGCCCATTTCTTCCACCACGGCCGGCCGTATTCACCGGCGATGTCGCCCAAGCGGCGCATGCGATCGCGCCCTACAGTAACCAGCCATTGACGGCGTTCTCCCCGGTCGGTGATATGCATTGCTTCTTCCCAAATGGCGCGGCCGCCCAGGAAGCCCGAAGCCCCAGCTTGGCAGGCGATCTTCACCTGCCGGGCGAACTCGTCGAAGCTTACCCCGGCGCTCAACAAAATCCACGGCGATACCGAGCTTGCATCGAGCAGTTCACAGGCTGCCCACAGCTTGTCCTCATCCCGCTCGAAGCGCATGTCGGCAGGAAATTCGGCTTTCAGCACATCTACGCCCAGTTGCGTCAGGTCACGCGCCGAATCGACTACCAGGCTCGTCTTCCGGGCGGCAAAGGTGGATGGATCTAGTTCAGCTTCAGAGACCGCATAGGCGATTGGCTCGATCAAGAACGGAATGTCCCAAGACAAACATTCGGCGCTGACCTGACGAGTGACTTCGCGCTGGCGGGCGGCATTCTCGGTCAGGTCGGGGCGATAGTATAGCAGCATCTTGACCGCAGAAGCGCCCATGCGCTTGATTTTCTCCACGCTCCAGTCCGGCAGCAGCGTGGTCACCCGGCCTTGAGCGTCGCTCTCGTAGCCAGTTTCTTCCAGGCTGACCAACAAGCCGACACCCCCGGGCAGCGCACCAAAGGCAATAGACTGCGCCGCCCCGTAGATTGGATCGAGCAGGATCCCTGTAGACTCAGGAGCCAGGTACTCGGCAAGGTCACGCTTGTATTCCGCCAATGTCTCATAGGCGACTTTTTTAGATTCGGCCTTGCTAATCATGCGTTGCATCGAGCCGCGGTGGTCCATGGCGCACATGGCGAAGATACCACGCGCATCCGAAATCTGCTGCAGGCCGCGCAACTTACCAATCGTGAGCTGGTTCTTCATCTCACACAGCAAGCCTGTCCGTTCGTCGCACGAACTCGCGCACCAGGCCCATCGCCCGGTCGGTTTTGGCGATGGACGCCGCGCCGTCTTTTTCGATGCCGGTTATCGCCCGGATGGCGTCGATCGTCTCCGGGACGACGATGGCTTGATTGTAAACCTGGTAGTTGTAGAAAACTTCATCCCCTTTCACCGTCAGGCTGTCCTCCCACAAGCCCACTTCCCACATATCGCCCCGTGGTCTCCCAAGGTCGGCCATCATCTCCAGCGTGCTGTTGAGCGCCACGATGCCCTCACCGGCGCGCAGGAAGGCGATGCGTGGGGCCGCGCGAAACGCGTCCAGCACCTCCTCCTTCGTGACCGGCCGGGTTAGCTCCACGCTCCAAGAATGCAGGTGGCTGGTCGTGTGGGCCGCCACCAGGGCAATCGTCACCACGTCCAGGTCAGGATCGACCGTTTGAGCGTCCGGTCCCTGATGAGAGGGGATGATCGTCTCTGGAACGACGGTATTCATGACACCGCCGTGATCGGATTCCCACGGGTCGGTGGCGCGTCGAACTAGCACACCGCGCGCTTTCTTCAACAGCCCGGCTGTTTTTAGGGCGCCCAAAGTGCGCACAATGCTGGTCGTATTACACGAAACCACTCTTGTCGTATCCCGGCCTATTGCAGTTTCGTAGTTTGCCTGTGCTACAAATGAGTGTCCAGTGAGGCTATGCTTTTCGCCGCCTTGAAAGACGGATTTAACCCCGATAGCACGGTATTTTTCCAGATTGGCCGAAGCCACCTTTTTGGGTGTGGCATCAGCTACTATATCTATCTGAGATACCAGGTCGTCCAAAACACCAGCCACTAGTATACCTGCCGTACGCATCCCTTCGGCAGCCTGCGGCGTGGAGGCGAACACCGGGTAACCTTTTTCGACGGCGACTCTGATGCGCCAGTCGCTGACCACGTCAGCCACACCGACCAATTCCATATCGTCCTGGGCTACAACTGCATCGGCGATGCGTTTGCCGATCACTCCGTAGCCATTAACAGCCACACGGACTTTTTGAGCAGTCATCTTATTACCTCCGTCGTGCATCGACTAGAAATCATCTAAAAGTGGTTTTCTCTCGCTCTAATTTATTCATTGGTTATGACCATCAAACTTGAGCCACTGTCTTGAAACGAAAATCACAGCGCGTACATCCTGCTGCCAGAGTTTCTTTTCGTTCGAGCCAACCACCCCACATTTCCGCAAGCGAGAAATCCAAGTTGCACCATGAGCCTACACAAAGGTCGGACGCACCTTGAGCCCGAAAATATTCGGATATGGGACACCTGAGCATATTAAACGCGACCCCATCGCTACTATCTAAACGCTCGAAGACATATCCAGGGGGTGTAAATGGAAAACGCAAGAACATATTCACAGACATACGCATTCGCTCCCGGGGGTGGCGTGATAATAATCTAGCAACAAATATAGTGAGTCGTCCCCACTTCTCGTATACTTTCCACGCCACGTCTCCAATCAGTTCTATAGCGTAATCTCTTTCAATACCAGCTGATGTCAGTGCCTGAAAGCAGGAAAGGGTCACACAAGCGAGGAGCATATTCATCCTATTACCAAGTTTGGGTTCTCGTGGGATAGCTGGTGCAAGTTGGTCGTAACCTTGCCAAACCTGTTCCATAATGTAGTCTACTTCGGCACGAGTGAACCGGCCTTTATCCAGCCTCTGGCAGTCTCTATTCCTTCCAACCAGACCTGCATAGGCCGCACGCTTTATGGCAGGACGATAAACCATTTTTACCAGAATCGGATTCACTTGGTACTCACCTGCTGGTCTACGTTGACTTCGATTGCGATTAACCGGCAAAGTTGTGCCTGCGCAGCAACCAGTATCGTTATTTTATGAGCTTTAAATCACCCATACAAGAGCCAAATGGCGCATTACCTTTAGGCAAAATGTCGGGTTTCCACAACTATGGTTGATGGAGGATGACCTTCAGTAATATACTATCCGCTGAATAGGCCTTTACCAATGGAGGGAACTTCAAGCCAGCCTTCCCCTTTGTCTTATTGTAAGGAGGAACCTATGACAACCCAATTTACCTGGTACGGCCATGCCACGATGGGCTTGGAAATGCTTCTTGGTATCGGGCATTTGATCATCCACGCGGCAAAACAAGTCAATGATAAAATCTTCGGTGGTCATGAGGGCACACTTCTTGAGTCTGATGGACTTTTGGAGCAGTGTACCTCGTGACTTTTTCAAACTAGCACCATTGGTTAATTAACCGAGGCTGTTCAAAAAAACAAGCCGATTCTGAGCCTTGTATCCAGTATACATCCACAAATGAAGAAAGTTCCCATCTATCCCTATATACCATTGAAAAATTGCCATATATGGTGTAAATTTTTAGGGGCAGTTGTTTTGGAGGAGTCTTGATGTTTCATGGTTCTGGATGGTGGAGCTATATCAGTTCGACCGGTGAAAAGCCGCGCGTTACCTGGGATTTGCTGCGGCGTGTGCTGCGCTATGCTCGCCCCTACCGCGGTCAAATCGCTGGCATGCTATCCCTCATCCTGGTGAACACCAGTCTGACGCTGCTCAGCCCATTGATCTTACGCGCTTTAATCGATAAAGCCCTGCCCGCCAGAGATATAAACCAGTTGATGCTGCTAGCCTCAGGTTTATTGTTCATCCCTGCCCTGGGGGGCGGGTTGAACGTGATCCAACGCCGCTTGAACGCTATGATCGGCGAGGGGGTGATCTACGATCTGCGTGTAGCGCTCTACGCCCACTTGCAGCGCATGTCGCTGCGCTTCTTTACCCACACCAAAGTCGGCGAGCTGATGAGCCGGCTGAACAACGATGTCGTCGGCGCGCAGAACGCCATCAGCAACACCATCGTGGCTGCCATCACCAACTTGGTGCAGACATCCGCCGTGCTGGCAGTGATGCTTGCGCTGGAATGGCGACTGACACTGGTAAGCATAGCCATTTTGCCGCTCTTTATCCTGGCAGCCCGCCGCTTAGGGACGCGCCTGCGGGATATCGCACGCCAGGCAATGGATTTTAATGCCCAGATGAATGCCATGATGAACGAGACGCTCAATATCGGTGGAGCATTGCTGGTCAAGCTCTTTGGACGCGCTCCGGTGGAGGTGTCACGCTTTGAACTGCGTGCATCCAAGGTGCGCGATACCGGTGTCCAACGTGCCTCGCTAGGGGCGTCCTTCTTTGTCATCGTTGGCCTGATCTCTGCCATGGGAACAGCCCTGGTCTACGGTATCGGGGGTTACTTGGTGATCCAAGGGGATTTCACCATCGGTACCATCGTGGCCTTCGGCGCATACCTAACCAGCCTCTACAGCGCCTTGCAAGGTCTGGCCAACGCACCGGTTGAGTTTGCCACCTCAATCGTTAGCTTTGAGCGCGTCTTTGAGGTCATCGACCTACCCATGGATATCGTGGAAAAGTCGGAGGCGCGTGTCTTATCCAACATTTCCGGTGAATTGATCTTTGAAGAAGTGAGCTTCCGTTATGAAGTGGATGAGCAGGTAGAACTCAGCGCGGTGCGCCGCTTCGGGCAAATGGATAGCGTGACAACCGTTCTTTCCGGCGAGAGGCCGGAGCACCACCCTCGCGACGATGAAGGGAATGAAGACGTACCGCGCAGCCAGGCGCGCGTGATTGCACTGGACAAGATCAGCTTTCGCGTGGAACCCGGACAACTCGTGGCGCTGGTGGGCCCCAGCGGAGCAGGCAAGACCACCCTCACCTACTTGATCCCTCGGCTTTACGACCCCACCGAAGGGCGCATCCTGATCGATGGGCATGATCTGCGCGAGGTATCCCTGGACTCGCTCTCCGCCCAGATCGGTATGGTCACCCAAGAGACCCATCTCTTCCACGACACCATCCGCACCAACCTGCTCTACGCTCGCCTTGAGGCGACCCAAGACGAATTAGAAGCCGCGGCCAGGGCGGCCAATATCCATGATTTTATCGCTGGGCTGCCGGATGGTTACGATACCATTGCCGGAGAGCGTGGTTATCGTTTGAGCGGCGGCGAGAAACAGCGCATTGCACTGGCGCGAGTGATATTGAAAGACCCGCGCATCCTCGTGCTCGATGAAGCCACCAGCCACCTGGACAGCGAATCGGAATTGCTCATCCAGGAAGCCCTGAAGCGCGTCATGTCAGGGCGCACCAGTATTGTCATCGCCCACCGCCTCAGCACGATCCTGGCAGCGGATCTGATCCTGGTGATGGATAGGGGTCGCTTCGTGGAGCGCGGCACCCATACCGAGTTGCTTGCCCTGAACGGCTTGTACGCCAGCCTATACGAAACTCAATTCAGCCGTGAGAAAGATCAAATCCAAAAGGCTTGAGTAGCCTTCAGGATCTGTCCAATCCCATCCGAATCCCAGTTAGGTTTAAGTGCAAAAAGGTACTTCGTCTCTCATCCCCACATCCCTCTTCTCTTACCCCATCTGGGGTGAGAAATGACATCGCCTCGGACGGAATTTCTCTCGGGAGTCAGAGATGAGCTACCGCTTCTGGTGGGTGTAATCCCCTTTGGAATGATCTATGGCATTTTGGCTGTCTCGGCTGGCATCCCGGCGGTGCAGGCGCAAGCTATGTCACTCATCCTGTTTGCGGGCTCTTCGCAGTTCATCACCGCCCAATTGTTCGGGCACGGCACGCCTGCCATGGTCATGGTGCTGACGGCAGCCATCGTCAACCTTCGGCACGCACTGTATAGCGCCTCAATCGCACCATACACCCGCAAGCTGAGACCCGCCTGGAAGTGGACCCTGGCTTACTTGCTCACCGATGAAGCTTACGCGGTGAGCATTCACCACTATCAAAGCCATGACAGTCACAGTAACCCAGAGTCCACGGGGAATAAGCACTGGTACTTGCTGGGTGCAGGGTTGGGTTTGTGGTCCACTTGGCAAGTGAGCACAGCGATGGGCGTCTTCATAGGCGCCCAGGTTCCCGCCAGCTGGTCGCTGGACTACTCCCTGGTGCTCACATTCATCGCCCTATTGGTGCCTAACTTGAGAGACCGCCCTAGCCTGGCGGCCGCTCTGGCGGCTGGGGTCACGGCAGTCCTGGCGCACCCGCTACCCTTTAAACTGGGCTTGGTTTGTGCCGCTCTGGTGGGCATAATCACTGGCATGTGGTTGGAGAGCAGAAAATGACCATGTGGCTGGTCATGCTGGCTGCGGGCTTGCTTACCTACCTCACCCGCCTTTCTTTCATAATGCTGTGGGGTAAGATTAACATCCCCATCTGGTTGCTGCGCTCGCTGCGCTTTGTCCCCCCGGCTGTATTCACAGCCATCATTTTCCCCGAGTTGTTCCTCCCGCAGGCAACCCTGGATATTTCCCTGGGCAATGCCCGCCTGATTGCAGGCATCCTGGCTGCGCTGGTCGCCTGGAAGACACGCAATATCGTGCTCACCATATTAGTGGGCATGAGCGTGCTGCTGCTCATCCAGTATTTTGTTTAGGACACAAATAGCTCGGCATTGACTATCTCAGGTAAACACATGAAAAAGGGGGTAAGGTCAGGGAAAACTTTACGATAGAGTACAATAACAGCCATTATCCAACACGCTGGCAAGCCAGCGATTGGCATGGGAGAAATTTTATGCGTAAAACGATCGCCCGACTGCTTTATGGGTTTATCGGTTTGCTGATCCTGGCTGTCCTTGCGATTGCCGCCTTGATCGGCTATGACTTTTTGTTTCCATCTCAGCGCATCACCGACTTCGCCAATGTGACCTATCCCGGCCCGCAAGGAACCACCCTGAACGGCTATCTAGCCCGTCCTGGTGATGGCGAACCAGGTCCAGCGCTGCTGCTCATCCACGCTTTTTATGGGCTTGACCAAGACATCATCCAAAAAGCCGACTTGCTTGCTCAGCAAGGATACACTGTCCTGGCAGTCGACGCTTTTCGCGGCCAGACCACCCGCCGTGTCCCGCGCGGCATCTGGTTGGTAGTGACGACTCCGCAAGACGAAATCCGCGCCGACATTGATGCAGCCTACACGTACCTGGCAGGATTGGAGAGCGTAGACCCCCAACGGATAGGTGTGGTAGGCTTTTGCTTCGGCGGCTCGCAGGCGATGTTCCTGGGCACACGCAACCCGGACCTGCGCGCCACAGTCATCTTTTACGGTGGCGGACCGATCACCGACCCTGCGGAACTGGGTTTCTTGGGGGAATCAGGCCCGGTGCTGGGCATCTACGGTGCGGAAGACCAAAGCATCCCCTTGGAGCAGGTAAGTGCTTTTGAGGCCGCCATGAATACTAGAGGCATCTCTAACCAAATAAGCGTTTATCCGGGTGTTGGACATGCCTTCGTTCATGCGGACAACATCGCTCAACCCGGCGCAGCACAAGACGCCTGGAACGAGATGCTGACCTTTTTGTCGGAGAACCTGGGATCAGGGGTTACCTGGGATGGGTCTGGAAGGGCGCAAAGTCCAGATGTTCCCGGCGCGGATAAAAGGCTCGCCACCAGCGGCTTCCATCTGAGCCACGCCCTCTACCACGTATGGTCCGGGGCCAGATAGCTCCTTGCGACAGCGCCGGTAGACATCGGAAGAAATGACCACATCCAGCATCCCTTCCAGGTCTTCCAGGGACATAAAGTAGATATAATCCCCGCGCACCGTTGGGCTGCGACGCCAGGTCTGGCGCATTCCAGCCACGCGCAAAGGCTGCCCAATTCTCGATGCAGCTTCCAGCGTACTGAGTGCCCCAGCTTCAGCAATCTGGTCAGTTACCATCTCCAGCGGGTGGGCGATGACACTCACCCCAAGAATGGCTTCCTGGGCAGCGACTTTCTCTTCCAATGACCAATCGTCGGCATCCTCATCACTAACAAACAGGGAGAGCTGTCCCCCGCGAACGATTTCTCCTTTCAAACGGCGCAACAGAGCGGGTATCTTCCCGAAGACATCCAGGGCGCCTGCTCGGATCAGGTTATCGATTTCCCCCGGGCGAGGATTTACGCGGGTTAAGAAATCCTCCAGCGAGGCAAAGGGTCGCAAGCGGATAATTCGCTCGATGGTCTGGCGGGTCAGCTCTCGCACTTGATCCAGCCCCATATAGAGAAGGGGTTGGCTCTTTTCGTAGGCCACGCTAAATTCTCGCCGGGCGAAGTTAACATGTGGTGGGCGGAGAGTCAACCCCATGCGCCTTGCTTCTGTCAGGTAAACACGCTGCCCGTAATATCCTCCCCAATTAGCCAGGACAGCCGCCATGAATATCGCCGGATGATGGGCTTTACACCACGCCGATTGCCAGGCAACCTGGGCATACGAGGCGGCGTGCGCCTTGGGAAAACCGTATCCGGCGAACGCCGCCATCAGCTCCCAAATGCGCTCAGCCACATCCGCAGGGACTCCCTTTCGCGCCGCTGCCCCAGCGATGAATTTCTCCTGCAAAGTCTGCATTTGCTTTCCCGGGTCAAAATGAGACATCGCCCGGCGCAGCAAGTCGGCATCCGCCAGGCTCAGTCCAGCCAGCTCATGAGCAATGCGCAGCACCTGTTCCTGGTAAAGGATCACGCCAAATGTATCCGCTAGCAGCGGGGCGAGCGCCGGGTGCAGGTGGGTCACCTCCGCCTCACCCCGGTGTCGGCGCACGAAATCGTCCTTCAGTCCTCCAGTGAGCGGGCCAGGTCGGTACAATGCCAGTGCAACCATGAGGTCATCCACACTACTGGCCTGTATCTCCCTCAGCGTTGCGCGCATGCCTGGGCTTTCGATCTGGAAGCACCCGATGGTACGACCTAGCTGCACGATCTCAGACGTAGCTGCATCTTCATCTGGAATAGCATCCAGCGCGCTTAAGGGAGAAGCATAAAGTCCGGGATGAGCTGAATTGATGCTCTCTGCCACATCGCCCAAAACGGTCAAACCACGTATACCCAGCAGGTCGATCTTCACCAGCCCCATGCGCTCGATAGCTTCCAGGTCAAATTGTGTGACGACCACGCCCTTGCTCGCCATCTGGGTGGGTACCAGGTCAGTCAGCAATCCAGGAGCGATGACCACCCCACCCGGATGTATGGAGAGGTGTCGCGGCTTTTGCAATAACGCTGCAGCGTCGCGGAATATAGCCTGGTGCAACGATGACGTGTAGCGTTCCGACAGCTCGAAAAAGTCGTCTTCTATGCGGTGGCCTTGCGGAGGCGGTCCATACCAGCGCTGTGGCAGGGCCTCGGCTAATTTGTTGATCTGACTGGATGACAGGCCATAAGCCTTTGCAACTTCTCGTAGCGCTGATCGGCGGCGGAAACGGTTGATCGTGCACACCATGGCCACGCGCTGCTCTCCATAGCGGTCATAAACAAAGCGGATCACCTCATCACGGCGACGCGAGCACAGATCAGTATCGATATCTGGCGGAGTGGCGCGCGCCGGGTTGAGAAAGCGCTCGAAATACAGGTTCAGGCGTAGAGGATCTGGCGAGGTGATGCCCAGGCAGTGCGCCACCAATGACGAAGCCGCTGAACCGCGCGAAGAGAAGGGCACGCCAATCTTGCGGGCATATTGGAGAATTTCCTCCATCACCAGGAACAGTGTGGAGTAACCGGAATCAACGATCACAGCCAGTTCGTGATACAGACGGTGCTGGATTTCTGGGGTAATCTCGCCATACCGGTGCACCGCCCCCACCTCGGCTTTCTTTCTCAAGATCAGATCGGGAGTTTCCCCCTGGGAGAATGAGACTTCAGGGAAATGCGGCACACCCAAGGGCAGTTCCAGTTGGCATCGCTCAGCGACCTCCAGTGTGGCAGCCAGGGCGCGCGGGAGATCGGCAAAGCGCCTGACCATCTCTGCCTCGGGTAGGAAGTAAGCCTCGCTAGGCGCCTGCTCATCCGGCTCCACCTCCTCAAGCGGTTTGTTGAGGCGGATCGCTGTGACCACTCGCTGCAAATGCGCCTGATCCGGGTTGAGATAATGCACGTCATGGGTAGCCACGACAGGCAAATCAAGTCGTCCCGCCAGGGAAACCAGGGATTGAACCCATAACTCATCTGTGCGGGAGTGCATCTGCAACTCCACATATAGCCGTTTTGAAAATATTTCGCTCAGAGCGCCTAACAGGGCAGCAGCCTCGCGTTCCAACCCGCCTTGAGCGAACAGGGCTGCCAAACCCCTGCTACCTCCTGAAAGGCAGAGCACACCCGGAGCATACTCCGTCAAGCGGTCAAACGGAAATACGGTCTTCTTCTCAAAGTCTGGCTCGGTAAGCAGCGCACTGCTCATCCGGCACAAGCTGCTCCACCCCTCCATATCGATCGCCAGAAAGGCCAACCTGCCTGCCTGGTAAGGGGCAGCTGCCAAGCCAGGAGGCGGGCTGATATCAATTTCCAGCCCCAAGATGGGTTTCACACCTGCTGCCCTGCAAGCATCGTAGTATTCCACCGCACCGCTCAGCGCGTTGAAATCGGTCAAAGCCTGCGCAGGCATGCCAGCATTTGCAGCTGCCTGAGCTAACTCTTCGGGTGAAGGGACGCCTTGCAGAAAGGAGAAATATGAATGCGTGCGGAGATGGACAAACAACGGAGACGAATAAGCTAGACCAGGCCTGTCTTTTGATCTCGCCGTGGATATGGGACCATCATGATGAAGCCTGCGACAATGGCAATTTCACCAATGATCACTCCAATGGCTTGCAATGGGCCTAAATAGGGTATTGCGGGAAAAGTGTGATTGCCAAAGCCGAGCAAGTCAGCCATGCTTGATGCCACTACCACCAAGTATCCGGTAGCCACCAAGCGCAGACCTATATCTGCCGAAATAGATTTTTGCGATCCATTCCACAAGGAATTTAGCGTCATAAACCCGCTCAGGCAGAGGATCGCCAGACCTACCAATAAAGTAGCGATCTGCACAAAGCCCATCACCGGACTGCGATCCAAACCAAATAATGCTGGATCAACACCGAGCAGATAAATCAAAAGGCCAAGGATGGTAATACCCATCCCCAATCGCACGCGAAAGTGATTGACTCCGTTAATAGATTTATTTATTCTCATGAGCTAGCTGGTAAACCGCGCCTTAGGATAGATAACCAGTTCTCTCCAAGGATCGCCGCAGTGTCGTCTTCAGTATACCCCTTTTCTGCTAAGATGGGGGATAAATTCTGCAAATCAGCGATCGTTTCAATCCCAGTTGGTACAGATTGTAGGCCGAATCCACCGTCATAATCGGTACCCAGGCCAACATGTCTGGCATTCCCGGCTAGCTGGCAGATATAGTCGATCTGGGCAACCACGTGGTGCAATGTGACCTCCTGGCGCGAGTCGCTGCGTCGCCAGCCGGGCCGTAAGAAGGGGTTCACGGGGACAATGCCGATCACACCGCCACGCTCGATCAGCATACGAATTACCCGATCGCTGAGGTGGCGGTTGGTATCCAAGCCTTTGAGCAAGGTGATGGCGTTGGCATGCGTCGCCACGATCGTTGAGGGGTAATGATCCAGAGCCTGTAGCGCGGCCTGTTCATCCATGTGGCTGATATCCAAGATGAAACCCAGATCTGCCATACCATCCAGTAAAGCATATCCTTCCGAGGTGAGCGGTCCGGGCTCGCGTGTACCGCCGCAATAACGATTACCCGCCCAGGCAGGTCCGATCAAGCGAACCCCACCATCCCACCATTCCCCCAGCTCAGACGGCTCCTGCACGCCTTCAGCACCTTCCATGAGAATGACCAGCCCGATGGGATGTTCCTGGGCTGTGTTTTGCTTCCAATGATCAACCACCTCCTGCAAATCATCGTTCCCCTTCACAAGACGGAATTTATCGGAGTGTTGGTCAACAAGGCGGTGGTAGACGTCCAATTGGGCGCGATAGCGTGCATTCGCCTCCATGAAATCGCGATAAGTTTGGGAGTCCCAGTCGCCCGAGCGGAGACGGGCTGGAGAGGCAAACAATGAAGAGAAAATCACGCCCACCTGCCCGCGCTGGTATTCCGGCCAGCCCAGCAGTGTATCTCCATTGTGTTCCACAGCTACACTACCTTGCTCGCGAAGACGGGTTTCAGAAACGGGCAGTGTATAATCACGCCCAAAGGTTAGCGTATTCCAGGCCAGATCCTGGTGGGCATCGACGATCAACATTCGGCTTCACTTTCGATGATGTGGGTTGCAATCCTACGGTCAATCTTCCCCATCGGATAATCCACAAGCTGAGCAGGAATGACCCATCTAAGGCCAGCGTGCTCTCGAGGTTGCGGAAGGCTAGCGCCCTTCAAGGAACATTCAAAGGCATGCAGGGTCACTCTGAAGTGGGTGTAAGCGTGCTGGTACACACCCAGCCGCCCACCAACCATGATTTGCGCACCCAATTCCTCCCGAATCTCACGCTGCAGGCAAGTTGGCAGGTCTTCTCCGGGCTGCAGCTTACCGCCTGGGAATTCCCACATGCCTCCCAATAATCCGCGTGCAGGTCGCTGGGCAATTAATATCCGCCCATCCTGGCGTATGACTGCCGCAGTGACAATGTGATGCGGTTGGCTTGTCTTCTTGGTGAGGACAGGTCGCTCTTCCTGCACACCCAGGAGGCGAGCACGACAACCCTCCCTCAAGGGGCAACGCGGGCAGTCCGGAGCGCGCGCCGTACAAATCGTGGCGCCCAGGTCCATTATCGCCTGGTTATAATCCGCAGCGCGTCCCGTAGGTAGGTGCATGGCAGCCAGTGCCCACAGGCGGCGCTCCCCGCTGGTCGCACGAGCCGGCTCGCTGACATCGAAGTAGCGCGCCAGCACACGCCGAATATTGCCGTCTAAGGCGGGCTCGTCTTGCCCAAAAGCAATCGAAGCAATGGCGCCCGCGCTGTAGCGCCCAATGCCGGGAAGCCGTCGTAAAGCGGTCACATCTGATGGCAGCACTCCACCATGTTGATCAACAACCACTCCGGCAGCCTTATGCAAGTTGCGAGCCCGGCTATAGTAACCTAAACCCTCCCAAGCAGCCAATACATCTTGCTGGTCGGCTGCAGCCAGGGCAGCAATCGTGGGGAAGCGTTGCATCCAGCGCTCGAAATAGGGGATAACTGTCTCAACCCGCGTCTGCTGAAGCATGATCTCTGAAACCCAGATGGCGTATGGATCGCAATGCCCGCGCCAGGGAAGGTCGCGGGCGTTATTTGCATACCAGTCCAGAAGGTTTTCGGTAAACAGGAAAGCCATAACACAGGATTGTTGGTCTTGACCAAACGCCAAGCCCAACAATCAGCACACAGCCAATCTCACAATTGGAAACCGGTCCGTGCCGATACCACCTTGTAATTGAAATCTTCTACGTAATCCAGCAGCTGTTGGGTCAGGGTCTTCCAATCCGGAGAATTCAATATGTGCTGCAGAGAGCTTAAGCTGGATGATTGCGCCGCGGCAAGGATTTGAGGTTGGTCGCCGTACATTGTAAACCAAGCATCACTAGGTTCCAGACCCAGTCGCTGGATGCCAGGAATCCAATCTCGCACTACAAACTCAAAATACTCTTGCTCTCTGCCCGGAAGGATATCCCAGGTCATTAGGAGTTTAACAGACATGATGGGTCTCCTATTCAAGAACGCACATAATTCAGCACCACCACGCGGGTCTCTTCAGGCACAGATGTCCGCGTGACTTTCAGGGAATCCTGTTGTTCAGTTTTACCCAGCCCCATCTCTTTCAGGAACTTGCTCAAGGGGGCAAGTTTGAGCAGGCTGGCAGGGGTGCTGAAATGCATGGGAATGACAATCCCCGGTTCCAACAAACTGACCACTTCAGCGGCTTTGGCTGCGTTTAAGCCCCCTCCACCACCAACAGGCACCAAAGCTACGTCAACCGTACCCAGTGCTTCGATTTCGGTCTGAGAGGGGACACGGCGCAAATCCCCCAAATGGGCAACATTGATACCATTATAATCAAAAACATAGAGACTGTTGCGTGGATCGTCTGTCGTGCGCTTGCTGTACCCATTGGTCTGCACACCGGTAATAAAAACGCCCCCGATCTCATATTCGCCCGGTCCGGTAAGGATGTGCGACTTACCCTTTACGGCAGAGACGAAATTATGCCCAGGCGCATCGTGACTGACTGTTACGATATCGGCTTTCAATTTCAGGACTTCATAACCAGCAACCTCGTGATCGAATGGATCTGTGACCACTGTCGCCATACCGCGCTCTGTAAGCCGAAAACATGAATGCCCATACCAAGCTATTTCCATAAAACCTCCACGTCAGCGTTGATTATACTATAGCCACCGTTCGGAGTAGAATATGCCCGTGCTAAATCCTCGCCAAACTCCAGGCTCACAGGTCATACCCTTGCCATCCGGTGGATGGCGGCTGGAGATTCCCGCCGGGCCGGCAGGGCGCTACCGGTTGGCGCAGCTAGACGATTATTCCGGTCTATCACGCCGGGCTTTCCCCTGGCATCCGCCCGTCTCTCTTACGATTGCCTGCCGCGCTTCAGGAGATACTATCCCAGGCACCTGGGGATTTGGCTTTTGGAATGATCCATTCAGCCTCTCTCTGGGATTTGGCGGTACAAACCGATTTCCGACACTGCCCAACGCCGCATGGTTTTTCTTCGCTTCCCCCCCCAACTATCTCACTGTGCGCGATGATTTGCCTGCTCAAGGAGGCCTGTCAGCTACCTTTCAATCCAAACCCTGGAACGCGGCTTTAATCGCTTTGGGAGCGCCTTTGCTCCCCTTACTGGCACTGCCCCCCTTTGCGCGCCTGCTTCGGCGACTCGGAAGACGCATCGTGAAACAGGATGCAGCCAATCTGCCAATCGACCCTATGGAATGGCACAACTACCAGCTGGAATGGGATAAAAATGGCGTAACCTTCTGCTTGGATGGGAGGGTAGTGCTCCACTCCTCCCTGGCGCCATTCGAGCCGCTTGGGCTGGTGATCTGGTTGGACAACCAATACGCTGCCTGGCCTCCGACTGGACGCTTGAGCTTTGGCACTCTGGCAAACAGCCAAGCCGCCTGGATCGAGCTTAGCCCGGTCACTGTGAGCTAACCGTTCTAGACCTACCAGCATGCTTCAGGTGGCTGAGATATACAGCGATCCTGTCCTTTGCTTGACAATACCCTACCTAGTAGGTAAAATAGGCGTGCTCTGGGAATTGAGCTGTAGATTCAGGCCGAGATAGCTCAGTTGGTAGAGCACGCGACTGAAAATCGCGGTGTCGCCAGTTCGATTCTGGCTCTCGGCACTCTCGGCCTATAAAATGGCCGGATACGCGGGCGTGGTTCAGTGGTAGAACGTCTCCTTGCCAAGGAGAAGGTCGTGGGTTCGAATCCCATCGCCCGCTCTGCCTGGTTGAAGATTTTTCGTTGCCGATTGCTGATTGACGATGATCAATCAGCAATCTTCAATCTACAATCCTCAATTAGGTTGGCGACGTGGCCAAGTGGTAAGGCAAGGGTCTGCAAAACCCTGATCACGGGTTCAAATCCCGTCGTCGCCTCTATCAGTCTGCGACTTACGTAAGTAAAAAATAAGAGAGTGGGGCAGGCATTGCCTGCCCCACTCTCTTATTATTGGTTGCGTTACTTCTACAATTTTTATTATTCGTAAGCCAACACTTCCCGGATGGTCAAACGGGTGGCATTGCGGGCGGGGATGACGCTCGCCAACACCGAAAGCACCAATACTGCGAGCATCCAGATCACAAACCCGATAGGCGTAAATCCAAACTTGGAAGACGCCCCGAACAGGGATTGACTGATCGATTCGGCAATTAATACGCTGATGGGAAAGGCCGCCAGCGAGGCTAGTATCCAGCTCAGGAACCCGATCAACACCCCCTCCACCAGCACCATTTGCATGAGGGTGCGGTTGGATGCCCCGATCGCCCGCAACACACCAATTTCACGCGTGCGCTCCATAACGTTAAGACTCATTGTCCCGGTCAGGCCGATGCTGCCCACCACGGCAGTCAGCAGCGCCAAAAAGAGCAAGAAAGCCGTGAGGACATTGAAGCCGTTGGAAGCGGTCTCGCTCAGAGACATACCCGTGGTCACATCGACAACATCCAGACCAGCACCCTCCAGATGCGCTTCAATCGCCCGACCAAGCGCCTCTTGCTGGGCGCGCCCCAGTCCCTGCCAGCTCGAAACCACCCTGTAGCTGATCGCCTTGCCGGTCTGGTGATTCAGCTCAGAGAGATATTCGTAACTGGTGTAGGCTGAAAAACCACTCACTTTACCAGCCATTTGATAGAAACCTACCACCACCCAGTCATTCTCTTCGCCGTCCACTTGAAGCTGTATTGTGTCGCCCACCTGCAGATCAGGATAGCGTTCTCGGAACAACTCGTTGAGAGCGATAGCGTTCTGGTCTCCAGGCTGGATCCAGCGACCTGCTACAATAATTGGCTTCACCAGGGGGCTGTCTGCCGGGGGTGCCAGCAATGAGACACTTTCGCCTACGGAACCATCAGCCATCACCAGCTCGGTGCGGGCAAATGCCCAGCCTTCCACCATTTTCACCCCCGGGACTTCCATGATCAGCCCGCGGACTTCATCCATGCGGTAGGGTTGGTTCAGTGTGACATTGACATCTGCCAGAAAATACTGGATGATCCGGTCAATATACATTATCAGTGAAACGCGCACATTGAAAGTAGCGATGAACACCGCTCCCCCTAAGGTGAGGGTGACGAGGGTCAAAGCCAGGCGACCTTTGCGACGGAAAGTATTGCGCAAAGACATGACCAGAAGCAGCGAGAAATTCCGCAAGCGGCTGATGCTCCGGTCTAGCCAGCTCCGGCCCAGCGGATGATCCTGGCGGATACCGCTCAAGGCTTCTTGCACACTGATATGGGTGCCCTGCCACAAGGGTACCAGCGCAGCAATCTGCGGCATCAGAACGGCAATGGCGGCTTCAACCAGGATGACCTCTGGAAGGATACGAAAACCAAAGAACGAGTTGTTCATCTGAATGGTCAGGAAATCAACGATGCGAAATGCCACCTCAAACGAGAGCGGCAGGGCAATGGCCAGCGCCAGAAGCCCGTAGAACAAGCTCAGCATCATGTAGAGACCAACAATTTGAACCCGCCGGGCGCCAACCGATTTCAGTATACCGATCTGTCCCACTTGCTGATTCAACAAAGCCTGGAGGGTGTTGGTAATCAGAAAACCGCTCAACAAGACCACTAGCAGACCGATCACGACCAGCACAGCCAGGACCGCCATGACAAGATACAAATTAGGGTGCTCATAAGAGCTGCGCAGTGAAGTGCTGATCACCTGGGCATTGTTTTTCTCGATCTTATCCCGCACGGAGGCCGATATCTCCCTCAAGTAAGCCGTATCGGTGCTGTCCCCTGCTACCGTAATATATAACGTATCGAAGCGGTCTGGTAAGGGTTGGCCCAGCCACTCCAGTGTATCTTGGTTGATATAACCTTGCACTGGGGCATTGAAAAAACCACCTGCGCTACGGAAGGCTCCAATGCTCTGATCCTGTATCACGCCAACCAGCTTTAGCTGGCGAGATTTGCCCGCGGGCGTCTCGATGGTTAAATAGTCGCCCAGGCGAGCGTTGGTATCATGCAATTTATAACGGTCAAGAACAATCTCTTTATCGCCTGGAGGCCATACCCCTTCCTCTAAACGCACCTGATTGATTTGTTGTTGACCAGGATTCTTAAACGACTGGATGTTGATCGAAATCCATTGCTCCGGGCTAGCTTTCAATCGGGTGCCAAAGATGCGCACACCCTCTGCAAGGCGCACTCCCTCAACCTCT
The DNA here is from genome assembly GCA_036526235.1 of Anaerolineales bacterium. Taxonomy (GTDB): domain Bacteria; phylum Chloroflexota; class Anaerolineae; order Anaerolineales; family UBA4823; genus DATCYX01. Next base: position 20,626 of record DATCYX010000273.1, read on the forward strand.
TCAATGCCCTTGACAAGCCCGTCATCAAACAGGGTCGTTTGGACGAAGATATTGGCAGGATCAATGGCTGCATAGCCGCGTTGCATATCATCCAGCGTCACTACGTAGATTGTCAGCATCACCCCTAGGGCAAACAGCCCTACACCAATGGAGGCAATTACCAACAATGATCGCGTGCGGTTGCCCCACAAATCGGCAAGAACTTTTTGAAAGCGAGGGCGTTTCATACGCTTAGGCCTCTGTAACCATCGCGCACTCGGCCGGCCATCATCAGGGGGGATACCTGTTCCACCTTCTGCAAGATCGACCGATTGGTCGGTGTTTCATTCAGCCAGCGCTTCAGCTCCTGCCCTTCTGTAACCAAGAACTCTACCGCTTCTCCCACCGCTCGTAACCTGAGCTGCTTGATACCGGACGCCTGCAGGTCTAGGCTGCTCAAAGCGTTCCCTGCTCCTAGTCTCATGAGGGGTTGTTCGCGGTGCCCCCCACGATCATCCAGAACCTCCAGCTGCCCACCCGCGACCAAGATCAGCCAATCCCCCTGGCTATGCAGATCTGGGACGATGGCACCAGCTGGGAGTTGGCGCGCCTTCAGATTGTGGGTCAGCCATAGCAACTGGCTGTGCCCGAGATGTGGCAGCGCGCTCGCCACCCAGGGGTTGATCAGCTCGCCATCGGAGATGAGCAACGTGCGTGTCGTGCGCTCTGAGAGGCTGATATCGTGGGTTACCATCAGGATGGTTTTTCCCTGGTCGATCAGCCCGGCGAAGAGGTCGTAGATCTCTTCGGCTGTCCGCGAGTCCAGGTTGCCGGTAGGTTCATCAGCGATCAGGATGGGTGGGTCATTCGCCAAAGCCCGGGCAATTGCCGCACACTGTTGCTGACCGCCTGATACAGCCGCCGGCAATTTATCATCCAGCCCTTCCAACCCGACAAGTTTGAGCAAGCTCAGGGCGCGCTCCTCCCGCTCGGCTGGCGAGTACTGGCCGCTAAGATACATGGGCAGCATGACGTTTTCTAATAGAGACATAGTCGGCAGTAATTGGAAAAACTGAAAGACAATTCCCAGATTCTTACCCCGCCAGATCGACATGTCGCTTTCGCTCAGGGCGTGCACATATGCATCGCCAATCCGCACCGTACCCGAGGTTGGGTGATCAATCCCCGTGATCATATTCACTAGTGTCGACTTACCGCTGCCTGATTTACCTACCACACTGACGAATTCGCCCTCATAAAAGCAGGCAGTTACCTCATTGAGGGCAGTAAATTCCCCAGCCGCGTTCTTAAAGGTCTTGACAATCTGCGCCATCTCAATAAGGGCATCGTCGCTGCACCGGTTAGGAAGCGGCAAGTAGTTTGGCTGGTTGGTTCCTTTCACGCTATTCACTTATTCCTTTAACCTCTACCTCTAAGTTGCATACCATGCTGATGTGCAATACCACCATTCACCAAATGCATGGTGCGCGTCATACGTCGGGCTAGACTCTGGTCGTGCGTCACCATCAAGATTGTCTTGCCCTCTTCCATCAATCGGGTGAAGATTTGAAAAATCGTCTCTGCCGTGGAAGAATCCAGTCGACCAGTGGGCTCGTCAGCCACAATAATTGGCGGATCATTGGCTAATGCTCGAGCAATTGCCACGCGTTGCTGCTGCCCGCCAGATATAGCCGATGGCGGTTTGCGTGCATG
>DATCYX010000274.1:0-7635 GCA_036526235.1 Anaerolineales bacterium
GGCTTGGCAACAGCCACCGCCAGCATGGTACTGGCTCTTGACGCGGCGGGCTTCGAAGTAATCCTAATTGAGACGGTCGGCGCGGGTCAGGCAGAGGTGGATATTGCCCGCCTGGCGCACACCACACTAGTTGTCGAAGCCCCTGGTCTGGGTGATGATATTCAGGCTATTAAGGCTGGCATCCTTGAGATCGCTGATATCCTGGTGGTGAACAAAGCCGACCGACCCGGCGTAGAGAACACCGAGCGTGCCCTGCGAGGTATGCTGCAATTGGGGCACCCTGCTCCGCGTGTATACTTGCATCACGGTCAGACGGAAAGGTTAACTCCGCCTGCAGACCTGGAAGCTGACAACTTATTGTGGCAGACTCCCGTTGTGCGCACCGTCGCCACCGAGGGCACCGGCGTGGATGGTTTATATCAGGAGATTGCCCGCCACCGGCGCTACCTGCATGAGAGCGGCGAGTGGGAGCGCCGTGAGCGCGCCCGCCTGCAATCTGAACTGGATATACTGCTCCAGGCGGCTCTGGTCTCGCGCTGGAGAGAGACGGTCTCCCAAGAGGCGTATCGAGGCACCGTGGACAGGTTGGTGCGCAGAGACATTTCCCCCTGGCAGGCGGTGGAGAGCTTGCTCGACGGTCACGGATAATAACCAGCATCCTAATGAGGAGAGAGCAATGATCTACGGCGAACGCATCCGACTGCGCGCTCCAGAGCGAGATGACTTGCCTCGCTTTGTTGGTTGGCTGAACGACCCGGAGGTACGCCAGAACCTTTTCATGTTCTTGCCACTCTCGATGGCAGAGGAAGAGCACTGGTTCGAGGATGTGTTGAAGCAGCCAGCAGCAGAGCGCCCGATGGTGATCGAAATCCTGGACGGGGAGAGCTGGAAGCCGGTAGGTAACTGTGGCTTTATCCACATCGATTGGCGCTGCCGGGCCGGCGAGGTGGGCATCTTCATCGGAGATAAATCACGATGGAACCAGGGCTATGGCACAGAAGCGATGCGTCTGCTCTTGCGGCATGGTTTTAACACCCTCAACCTAAACCGCATATTTCTTCGTGTATTCGATACCAATGCCCGCGCCATGCGCACGTACGAAAAGGCGGGCTTTGTCCATGAGGGGCGCCTTCGGCAGGCAGAATACCAGGATGGGAAGTACATCGATATGCTGGTCATGAGCGTGCTATACTCAGAATGGAAAGAAAATTAGGAGCAGGGGTTCTTATGCTTACTCACTATCTTCATCGAGATACCAATATGTACGGAGACATCAAGCTGTTTGCAGGTACTGCCTGCCCTGAGTTAGCTGGAACGATTGCCAAGTATCTCGAATTGCCTCTCAGCGGGCGGGATGTCACTTTATTCCCCAACGACAATCTCTTTATCCGGCTGCACAAAAGCGTTCGAGGTCAGGATGTGTATGTGATCCAGACCACCTCCCGGCCTGTTCACCGTAATTTGATGGAGCTGCTCATCATGCTCCAGACGCTGCGCCTGGACTCTGCCGGTCGTGTGACAGCGGTCGTCCCATACATGTGCTATGCCCGCTCCGATAAGAAAGATAAACCGCGCGTGCCGATCACTGCACGTCTGGTCGCCGATATGATCGAGATCGCCGGAGCAGACCGCTATATGACGCTCGATCTGCATGCTGGACAGATCCAGGGCTTTTTCTCCATCCCCGGTGATGTGTTGACCGCTTTCCATATTCTCACTGCTCATGTCGAGAAGATGCTTCCAGCACTCAAGGACCCAGTAGTGGTTGCAGCGGATCTGGGGTTTGCCAAGAAGGGACGCAACTTCGCTGCCACTATTCAGGCGCCGATTGCCTTCATTGAGAAGCGGCGCAGTGCTAAGGAAGACCAGCCAATCGCCCTGACCATCATCGGTGACGTTAAAGATCGAGATGTGATCATCATCGACGATGAGGTAGATACTGCTAGATCGGTCGAGCAGGCGGTCAATCTGGTTAAAGCTCATGGGGCGAGGAATGTCTACTTGATTTTTGTCCACGCGGTGCTTTCCCCGCCAGCCATGCAGCGCATTGCCCAACTGCCTTTAGAGGAGATCATCACCACCGATACCATCCCTATTCCCTCGGATCAGAGAGCACTGATCCAAGATCGCTTGACAATTCTCTCTGTGGCGCCCCTGTTGGGGGAGGTCATCCTGCGCGCCCATGAAGGGCGTAGTGTGGGCGAGCTATTTGACGAGTGAGACATGCCCGAATTGCCCGAAGTTGAGACGATCGCCGCGAATTTGCGGGAGGGTAACCCAAACCAACCATCCTTAATCGGGAAGAGCATACAACAGGCACACTTGCTGTGGGAGCGCACCCTTGCTACCCCTTCGGCAAGCGAATTCTATTCCTGGATACCTGGACAATCTATCCTTGATATTGGCCGCCGAGGCAAATTTATCGTCTTTGAGCTGAGCCGCCACACCCTGCTGATCCACCTGCGGATGAGTGGCGACCTGCTGGTGGAACCAGTCGATGCTGTTATAGCGCCCCATCACCGGCTCGTGATTGATCTCGATGGCGGTATCCGCCTGGCTTTCAACGATGCACGTAAGTTTGGGCGCGTCTGGCTGACAGAGAACCCCAGCGGCGTATTGGCTGCTCTGGGTCCAGAACCATTGGATGAATCTTTCCGCCCACTTGATTTGCACCAGCGGTTGCAGGCTCATCGGCGCCAATTAAAGCCTTTGTTGCTTGACCAAAGCTTCCTGGCTGGTTTGGGCAATATCTACGCCGATGAAGCCCTGCATTTAGCTGGCATTCATCCATTAACCCAGTCAAACATGCTTTCCCTGGAGAAAAGCGAGCGGCTTTGGCAGGGCATCCGTGAGGTGCTGCAGGAGGGCATCCTGCGCAATGGCGCCAGCATTGACTGGGTGTACCGGGGAGGGGACTTTCAGAATTACTTCCGGGTGTACCAGCGCACGGGAAATCCCTGTTACAATTGCGGTACTCCCATTGAACGCTTGGTTGTGGGGCAACGCGGCACACATTTTTGCCCCAATTGTCAGCCTTTTGACGGCAGGAGGCATTCATGAACGCGAACATTATGCTGATTGTTGTTGGCCTGATCGGAATAGCGATCGGCTTTGCTCTGGGCGTGGCCTTGATGAGTTTGCGTAGCCCACAAGCCGAGGAAAACGAGAAAGAACCTCCTCCGCTCCAGAAGCGTATCCAAACGCCTCCGCCAAAGGCTCCCCCAACAGTCGATGTTGCGCTTCGCCCCGTCTCAAAACCCACTCCTTCGTTGGAAGACTCTCCTCCTCCACAGCAGCGTCCCACCATAAAGCCAGCCAATGTTCTGGCGCGTGTCCTGCAGCCCGACTTAAGCGCTGCGCAAGCGCCCCCTAAAAGCATTGCCGCCCAGATCGACGAGATCCTGCAGGAGATGCTGGAGGATTCTCCCCTGGACTCGAGGGGAATCCGCTTGATGGAGTTTCCCAATCGAGGGCTGGTGGTCATGGTCGGGCTGGACCAGTACGAGGGTGTGGATGCAGTTCCTGATGAGGATATCCGCAGACTGATCCGAAGCGCTGTTCATGAATGGGAGCGGCGTAACACCCCCTCTTCTTAGAAATCATAACCCCAGCCAAAAAGCGGCTCGCACTTTGTGGTCTACGCAAAAAGATAGCACGTCATTGAGAGCCCCAAAGGGGCGAAGCAATCTCAGCTTTGCCTGGAGATTGCCACGCCGCCCTCCATCCGGCTTGCAATGACGCTACAATCAAATTGGGAGCATATGGGTGGGCGAAATCCAGCCATAGGCTCCTAATTGTTTCCTCAACTGCGCGTTTCTGATTTTATAGGTGGGCTTGGAATTCTTGGTCTATTGACTGGACGAGCTTGCTGCGCTCGGATTCGGGCAAGAAAGATGCCTGCGCCGCAGCTAGCACACGCGCTCGCAGGACTTCGAGGGGGAAATTCAGGGTTTCACAGAATAAATGATATTCGTGGCTGAGGTCGATCTGTGAGATGCTTGGGTCATCGGTGTTGATGGTCACATTTAACCCTTTGGCAAGCATCTGAGCCACCGGGTGGGAGTTCAAGTCGGTCACCGCGCCGGACTGATAGTTGCTGGTGATGCATACTTCGAAGGGGGTCTGGTTTTTTTGAGCCAGTTCTATCGCTGTAGGTGACTCGAGCACGCGTATTCCGTGACCGATGCGATCTGCGTCCAATTTCTCGATAGCTTCGGCTACATTGTCGCCATGATCCCACTCGCCAGCATGAATCGCAATGCGCAGTCCAGACTCTTTGGCATGCTGAAAAATCGAGGCGAAAGGTTCAGCTGGGTATCCAGGCTCAGAGCCTGCCAGATCCAGCCCCACAATGCCTGCATCTCGCCTCTCCACTGCCAGGTCGGCTACCTGTGCAGCCAGGGTGGGACCCTCATGACGGTTAACGCTGGCGATCAAGCGAGTGGTTAACCCGCTTTCTGCCTCACCTTGGCGGGTGCCTTCAATGACCCAATCGATGACTTGTGCCAGCGAGAAACCCTGAGACTTGCTCAGTGCCACTGGAGTGAAGCGCAGCTCAAGATAGCGCACGTTGTCCGCGGCAGCATCCGCGATGGCTTCCCTGGTAATGCGGGTGATAATCTCGGGTGAGCGGTAGAGCAGGCGCAGGGTCGCGAATTTGGATAAGAAGTTCTCGAAGGTAAGCGGCTCATCCTTTTGGATCTGCACCAAGCTGCGCAATTGACTGTCGCCTGGCAAATCCAGGTTATGGGAGCGGGCGATATCACGCACAGTCTCGAAGCGTAATGAGCCTTCCAGGTGGCGGTGCAGGTCCACTTTGGGCAGCGATTGGTAGAATTCGAATGGTCGCATCCGTGGCTCGGCGAGGTTCATGTAGTTTAAGTGCTTCCCATATCTTTCGCAGTGAAGCCTTCAAAGAACTATTCGGTTTTAACGCCGCCTCCTGCGGCGTTTCTTTGGTTTTCCACCCCGCGTTTCTTTTTCTATCTGTGGAGCCGATTGGGGTCCGTTCCCGGAAACCACGGCTTCTACCTCGGGTGCTTCGACACGGCTGACGGTGGTTTGCACAGCACTCAGGTCGCGCGGCCGGTAGGTGAACATGCGGCCTACCACTCCAGAGCGCATATTACCGAGCAAATCCTGGTACAGGCCGAAAGCGCGGTTTTTGTATTGCACCAGCGGGTCGCGCTGTGCATACGCCTCCAGCCCGATGGAGACGCGCAGGGCTTCCATCTGTGTCAGGTAGTCCACCCACAGCTCAGTGATGATACCCAATAGAAGTTGCCGGTAGATCTCGGTGAGCGCTTGGCGACCAAGCTCGTTAACGACACGCTCCACCTTCTCACCTGGCAAGCCCTGCAATGGTCGTTGGTGGACGCTAAGATAATCCTCCTCGCTCAGCACACTGCGCAATCCCTTTTGGGTTGTAGTGTCTAGGTCTTGAATGGAAGATGCAGCGATGCGATTCCATTCATTGATGCCCCATGCTTGCCGGATGGCGGCTTGGGCAAGCTCTAGATGCTTGAGCACATCGTCTGCAATGGCCTCTGGCTCGCGGCCTTCCAGATAGCTTGCGGCATGATAGACATAGCTAAATCGAGTGGTGCGGTGGTAGACGCGCCGGTGAGTTTTCTTATCGAAGGCAGCCCGCGCCCCTTGCGGCATGAGCATAAGCAATTGGAGCAAGGCATTGTAATTCAATTTCCCGTCCGCTCGACCGATGGCATTTTCCAGCTCTCGAGCGATCTGGCCTCCCTCGCCGAGGTAACGCTCGCGCCGTCCTTCAAAGACAAGCTGGATGGCAGATAATACCTGGTCGCTAAGATCGTCCCAATTTTCGGCAGGCAGCTGGTTCATATCGATGTTGAGCGACTCTTCCAAACGGCGTTCTACGCTACCGACCAGCCTAGTGACCGCCTGGGCAGACAGATATCCCATGAGCTGCTCGTAGACCAGGTCCTTGGCCTCTTGCGGGTCGTCTCGCAGCAGGCGGAGTTGCTCTGATGGCAGACGGATAGGCAGGCGCACTACAGTGGAGAGCTCGTCCGCGATCTGGCGTAGGCTGCGCTGCTCGGTCTCGTCTGCCAGGGATAAGCCTTCAAAAAATATATCTAGGGTTTCATCCCTCTCGGCGATTTGGCTTTCCAGGCGCTCCCGCGCCTGCTCCAATAGCATGTCGACGGCGTTGACTAGATGATCTTCCTCAGCCTGGATGGCTTGTCTGGCGATCTCTAGCAGAGCCTGGATGGCAGCTTGTGGACTCAATCCACCCGATTGGCCATCCAAAATATGCTCGAGGATCAAGCGCAACATGTAAGATGGATAGAATTGTGAGCCAAACTGAAGCGGGGGCTGGATTTGCTCCATCCAGGCCAGTAGCTTCCAGGGACCTTCTGGATCCTGTAAAGCCTCAGGGATGCGCTGGTTGATCTCGGTGCGCAACATTTCGGTTACATCTTCGCTGAGATCATCTTTAAGGAAGATGCGGTTACGCTGGGCGTAAATCTTGGCGCGCTGGGTGTTGAGCACATCGTCGTATTCCAGCAGATGTTTGCGGACGTCGAAGTTTGCCCCCTCCACGCGGGATTGGGATTGCTCCACGATGCGGCTGACCAGGCCCATCTCCAGGGGCACATCATCATCGATCTTCATGCGCTGCATCAGGTTGTCGGCTTGTTGTCCGCCAAACAAGCGCATCAAATCATCTTCCATGGAGAGGTAAAAACGTGACGAGCCGGGGTCGCCCTGGCGTGAAGACCGGCCGCGCAGCTGGTTGTCGATCCGGCGGGCTTCGTGACGCTCAGAGCCGATCACGTGCAGGCCGCCCAGGTCGCGCACGCGCTGCATGTCTTCCATGTATTTGAAGAACTGCTGGACTTCAGTCTCGTAAATGCCGTAGTCTTCGCTGTTGAGGCTCAACATGGCCTGGCGGCGTTCCTCCAGGCTCATGTCGTATGGATCATCGTACCCGGCGCGGCGCAACACGCGACTAGCGGCGAAGACTACCTCCTCGGACAGTTCTCCTCCCAGCTTGATATCTACACCGCGTCCAGCCATATTTGTAGCGATAGTCACCGCCCCAAAAGCTCCCGCCCCGGCGATGATCTGGCTCTCTTCAGTGTGCTTGCGGGCGTTGAGCACCTGGTGGGGTATACCCCCTTGCAGTGCTGCGCTCAGGCGAGCCCCATCACTGCTCTCTAATTTAAGTAACTCCAGCAAGAGAGGGATATTCGAAGTATCCTCCGGGTTGAAGTGGATTTCCAGCTCACGCGCCATCTTGCGCATGCTGGATATATCCAATTGTTCCAGCGGCTCGTACAGGTATTGCAGCTCTGGCACAAGCCGACCATCTTCCTCGCGGTCATTTCTATCGAACCAGACTTGGCGCAGGAGCAGCACCTGGCAAAGGCGGCGCAACGGTTCGGCTTTAAGCCGTCCTGAGACGCGCTCAGAAAGCTCTACCGAGGTTGTGCCCACCAGTAGCGGTCGCCCTCTGACATGGTTGTACAGGATCTCGCGTACTACTGCCCGTAGCTTGGCTTCTGCTGTGCGGTAAACGATATCGGGATAGTCTTTACGTTTCCAGAAAACCGGATGCTTATTTATGTCATCGCGCTGGGTGTAATAAAGATATTT
>DATCYX010000275.1:0-3723 GCA_036526235.1 Anaerolineales bacterium
AAACATAAGTGCCAGGCTATCCGGTACATTAATTACCCAGCGCAACCGAGCTGGGTATTTCTACCACCTTGTTACCAAAGAGCCTTTTTATACTCCAAACCGGCGTCGTATGTACGCTCGGAGGGACATCCTGCGGATTTCTTGCCCAGCGCGTTGGACCATGATTTGGTTTGTTAACCCCCGTTGGCTATAGATAGTGTTTTGGTATTCGGTTAGCACTAATTGGGCAGGTTCTTTGCTGGGGGGTAGCCTGTTAATCAGTGTATTAGTTCGTTCGGTGGGGGTATTGGTGGGGTGGGGGCGCTTACCCAGCCGGACAAGTGCCAAGTTAATTTGCTGGTAAGCTCGTTCTAATGGAGAAAGTGAAGCCATAAGGGCGATCTGGGAGAGTATTGCCGGCGGCTTGAGTCCTGCGCGCAGCAAGGCTTTCTCTAACGCGATTGAAAGGAAAGGTATCCTCTTGTGCAATTGCTTTCTGCGGATCAAGGGGATCAACAGGGCAATCATGATAGCAAATAAACCTGCGATAATAATGATATACAGCCTTTCCTGCCATATATTTGTGCGCTCAAAAGGGTTGTCCAAGGTATTACGCGGGGTGGGGGGCTCTGGCTCAGGATCCTCGCGGTCGAGATTCGAGCTGGATAAATTATTTAGATTATCTTGTCCAAGCGCCGTTAATGGACGAGATAATTCTGGTTGGGAAACTGTTGGCTCGAATTCAACCCAACCGATTTCCGGAAAGTAAACTTCCGGCCAAGCATGCGCATCTAGCTGGCGCACCGTATAAAATTCTGGATCATCCACGTTCTCACCACTGGCATAACCTACAGCAAGGCGGGCTGGAATACCGAGAGAGCGGAGCAGGACGACCTCGGCTGTGGCGTAATAATTACAGAATCCCTGCTTTAGATCGAATAAGAACCAGTCGATCAGCTCTTGATTGGATGGCAGGGCCGGAACGGTCTCAGTGTATTGATAGTTTTCACGCAAATATTGCGTGATGGCTTGGGCTCTATCATAGGGTGTCTCTTTATTCTCCGCAATCTGGGCGGCAAGCTGGCGGGTGCGTATTGTAATAGACGTGGGTAATTGCAGATAGCGTGCTGTGACCCAGCTGGGGTAATCTGTGCCAGCTTGTCTCAATTCTTCCACAGTAACTACATTGAATGAAGAACGTACGCTATAAATCTCGCCGCCACGCAAGGAAGGCGTGGCGCGTAGCATGCCTAGATCAACAGTCCCATCGGGATTGAGGGAGAATTCGGCGCGTGAAGGGCGACTCAACCATACAGGATGGTTGGGAGCTAAGATAGTAGCCAATGGGCGACTCAGATAGAAGGTAAAGGAGGGCGTTCGTGGAGGGTTATCTGAGAGATCAGGGAATTTAAGGTCAATCTCCTGGGCGTCTAAGGCGCGTGTGGTTTGTAACGAGCTTATCCAGATTTTCTCATACGTGTCGTAGACGCGCGCTCGCCAATAGTAGCGCACCCCCGCGGGTATACCACCAGGCGCTTGGACGGTGAATATAACTGTATCGCTCAGAATATTGCCACGACCTAGTGAGAGATTCGGGCCATAATACTCACCCGTCAGGCCTATCGTGGAGCGGAGTGAGGAAAATGCGTTCTCAAATACATTTCGCACATCGTTCCACCAGGGAGTCACCACTCGATCCCAGCTCGTTTTTGCAGCGGGGAGTGCCTTTGCAAGTGCTGGGGTTGCCCATGAAAGTGCGATTAGGAGAAGGCATGCAACCAGGGCGAAGCGAAGGAAATCCGTTCCAAGATACGATGGTATGTAGGTATGGTTCTGTTCCCAGCGCTTCCGTCGATTAACAAAATCCAAGCGGGCAACTAGTAAAAGCGCAAGAAACAAATAGATAATTAGACCCCAGACACGGCGCGGGTGCGGATCATAGGTTTGGATAAGCACAATTGCAACACCGCTGGGTAGGGCTACCACCCAAGGGTTGGCGTAGCGCACCAGCGTATACCCAGCGTGCACGCTGGTGAACCAGAAGAGGATGCTCATCAAGGTCACAAATAGAAAGTTATCGGGCGCGGCTCTCTGCTGGAGTAAATACCAAAGGATCACACCTAACCGTCCAGCCATGCTTTGCAATCGTTCCATCCATGCAATCTCCTCGCCCAGAGAGAGACCAACGCGCCAGGGGATGGTAAAGATACCGTAAGCCAGGGCGATGAAGGCTACCTGGCGTGGCGAGAAGCGGCTGTACCCCAAAGCCAATCCAGCAAGCAATCCAACGTAGGAAATCATGCGAATGGCATCGAGGTTCTCAGACCAATTGGTTGCCGATAGGCGCGTAAAGGCTGTGGTCAATATGACCAAAAGAATGAGAATCGACGGTATATCCCACCAACGGGATGTTCCAGGAGGGCGCGTAATTTTCATCTTTCATTCAGTTTACCAAAAAAAGCGGTAGTTGGTTCGATAGTTATTTTCGATGTACAATTAACATTGCTCCATTACCTGTTTTGAAAGCATTAATCAGGAATACAGATCCACAATCTGTAAAAAATGGAACAAACTTTGTAAAAACAGTTGAACTTATGGTAAAATTTGCGCCGTTGTTCTCCTTCTCACTTTCTTGGGGAATAGGCGTATACTTCTAAATAAGGAGCCTGCATGCTCAACGACTGGTTATTCATCGGCGTATTTTTGTTGCTCGCCCCTATTTTTCCCGGGTTAGCCCTGGTGGTTCCCCGGTTGATTGCGCCTCGCAAGCCAAACCCAATAAAATTACAGACCTATGAATGCGGTATCGAAACGGTGGGGGATTCCTGGGTACAATTCCGCGTACAATACTATATTTTTGCTCTGGTATTTCTCATTTTCGATGTCGAGACCGTCTTTCTGTATCCATGGGCAGTAGCCTTCGACCAGTTGCCATTGTTCGCGGTCCTGGAAGGCGTTCTTTTTATCTTGATCTTGGTCGCTGGGCTGATATATGCTTGGCGCAAAGGCGTATTGGAGTGGATCTAAAGAAATATTGGTCATGCTAATGTATAAAAAGGCTGATGGGTATCTCCCTCAGCCTTTTACGTGTTTAGGATAAGGAGTTTTTGGATGGGTGATCCAGTAACATTCATCGCCATTTGGTTGAAAGGCCTGCTGCTTGGATGGGGGCTTGCCCCTGGTTTTGTCACCTTAATCTTAGCAGTGATCGGTGTAGTTGTAATGGCAACAGTTGCTTTGGTGCTGGATATTTTTCTGGTATGGGTCGAACGAAAGGTAGTTGCCCGTTTCCAGGATCGTCTGGGACCAAATCGACTGGGGCCATTTGGATTGGTCCAACCGGTTGCCGATATCATCAAGCTGCTTATTAAAGAGGACATCACCCCGATTGGTGCAGACAGGATTGTCTATAACCTCGCCCCAATTATGGCCTTGGGCACAGTGCTTACCTTGTGGGCAGTACTGCCCATCTCAGCCACAATATATGGCAGCAATATCAATGTGGGCGTGCTATATATTGTCGCTATCGGTGCGATAAGCACGCTGGGAATTATCATGGCGGGTTGGGCTTCGAATAATAAATATGCCCTACTAGGCGCATTTCGTACTGTAGCGCAGATGGTTTCATACGAAGTTCCCATGGTGATCACTTTGCTGGTACCTGTGATATTGGCCCGCTCCATGGGGCTTAAGGATATTGTTGATGGTCAAACCGTGTGGTTTCTATTCATGGCGCCACTAGCA
>DATCYX010000276.1:0-3367 GCA_036526235.1 Anaerolineales bacterium
GAGGTGAGAGCATGCTTTGGAAAATGCCCTTCTTCGACGACAACCTGGCACTTGCCACAGGTTTGCCGCCCACCACAGATTGATTCCAGCTCCACGCCGAGCTCCTGGGCTGCTTTGAGCAAATTGATGCCCTGAGACACGGAACCCTTGCGCCCAGAAGGCATCAATGCAATCTGGCAGGTATGGAGTGCGCCCTGTTTATTTTCCGTCACGAGTTTTGCCTACTATGTTGACTCATTATGCCTCTGTCGCCACCGCCCGATGAAGGCGCCGGCGACGGCGCATACCGGCATCGCCTTCTTCATCAACAACTGTGACGCGCTTCCAACCCTCGGGTGGCAGCGAATCACCCGCTACGATACCAGGGAAAGCTGCCCTTATCTTTTCATCCAACTCGGGAGAGAAAGCTGCTGGATTTTCACGCGTCAGGATATCTTTGACGCGCTTCATGGCGCGCGCATGCGAATCCAACCCACCTCGTTCCATCCACTGGGCGCGCGGATCACGGTCAGCAACCTCTGCCAGGAGCATGGTGGTGCGCATGCGTTCCAGCGTATGCTCGGTTCCGGCGAACATGCCTGCAGGCCCGATCTCTGCGATCTGGTCCAGAGCGAAGTTCTCGCGGCTGAAATCGAAACCGCGCTTGATTTGTTTCATCATCAGGGCGATCTCGTTGTCGATGACAGCTTTGGCAAAGTCGAAAGCCATCAAGGCGTCTAAAAGCCCACCCATATTGAAGATGTCTACGCCGCCTAGATAGCCAGCCACAACCGACATACCCGTCTCATATCCCGACTGGGCATCGTTAATTTTGGAGTTCGTCAGGCCGATATATCCGCCAGAAGGGATATTATAAAAGCGCGCCATCTGGGCACATCCCATATGCAGGATGCCGGACTCAATGGCGCCCGGCGAGTAGGCTCCGGTGCGCATATCAGCCACCGTGGGCAAGGTGCTGTAGATGACGGCCTTACCAGGCTGGATCATCTGGGTGAGCACAGCCGCCCCCAGAAACTCAGCGTTACACTGCGCCAACGTAGCTAGCATAGTCAGCGGTGAGGTGAGCCCAGCGTTAGGCACGACGGAGAAATAGCTGGGCAAATTCTTCTCGCTAAAGTAGATCAAAAGCTGGGTGGAGTCGAAATCCATGGTCAATGGCGACACCACCGGGCAGTAGTGATGGGTGATGAAGGGACGCTCGCGGAAGGCGTCTTCCCCACCAGCCACCAGATAGGCCAGGCTCAACATCATATCCGCCTCAGCAGGGGGAGTGTTGGCCCGCACGGGCTTGACTGTGTTTTTGATAGAAGGATAATAGCGGGAAAGGCTAAATTGACCTTTAGGAGCATCGTCCGCCAGCGTAGAGATGGAGAAGACATCGTAACCGTCTAGCTCGTTAATCAGATGGGATATACGCGCCAGGTCATCAGAGCGGGAACGCCGCTCATATCCCGTAACCGGATCGATGATATTCGGGGCCGAGCTGCCGGTGAGGATCAGGGGGCTGTCGTCGGGGAGCGTACGATCATAGCGCGGGTCGCGAGCCCGGAATGTGAACTTGGGGGGAAACAAGACGCGGTAACGCTCAACAACCTGGCGGGGGATGCGCACAATCTGGGTTTGCTCTTCCACTTGCGCGCCGTGGGCAGCGAAGATCTCTCGGGCGCGTTCATTGCGCACCAGCATGCCCACTCGCTCTAGGATCTCCAGCGAGGCCTCATGCACTTGCTCCACTTGTTCTTGAGAAAGCAGTGCCGCAAAAGAATGAATCATGGTTTATCCTCCATCGAGAGTAATCTCAGATCAAATGGCGTCGCTTCGGTGACAAAGCGGAAGCGATCGCCGCGATAGCGGTCTTTACCGTACTCGACCGGTCGATCATCTACATCATATGAGATGCGCTTCTCCAGCATGAGCGGCGCGCCCACGCGCACCGCCAGCAATTCTGCTTCAAAGGCCGAGGCCACGACAGGCTCGAAACTCTGGCGGGCGCGAGCGATAGTCACGCCGTACTCGCTTTCCATCACTTCGTACACAGAACGGCTTTCCAGGTCATGGGCTTCAAGGCCTGGGAAGCGAGGTGCCGGGAGCGTGTAGCTCTCCAGCAAAACCGCCTCCTGATTGACCGTGCGCACCCGCCGGATGCGATAAGCTGGCAAAGAGATCGGCAGGTTCAGCTCGCGGGCGGTGGCTGCGTCCAGGAAAGTCTGTTCCAGGGAAATTAACCGTGTACCAGGAGTATACCCGCGGTTCTGCATGCCGCGCGTGAAACGGAAGACCGAGTCCATACGCCGGTCTATCTTAGGCTCAGCGATAAATGTGCCCACCCCGTGCCTGCGCACAACCAGACCCTGGGATTCCAGCACCCGCAGGGCGCGTCGCAAAGTCATACGGTTTACCCCTAGTTTCTCGCTCAGCTCGCGTTCGGACGGCAGCTGGTCTCCCGGGGCTAATTCACCGGATTCGACCTGACTGATCAGCCCCTCAGCGATCTGAATGTACAGGGGAATGGAGTAGGCAAGCGAATGTGTCGGGTAGGGTGCAATCATACCTATCTCATAAGTGGAGTAGTGGTATACACATCTTATACCACGCATTATACTACAAATGATCTCATTTACCAATACTCATAGAAGTTACGCAGTTGGGGAGGTGATGGACCTGCCTTTTCACATTCCGGCGGACAAGATGCAATGATATGATTATCACCGCATCCAAATAATCCAGGAGATAAAATGGCTACCCTACCCCTGATCCAATATGATGAGGCTTCTGCCCAGGTGAAAGCTGTCTTCGACGAGATCAAACAAGCCCGCCAAATTGATGACGTCAACAACTTCTGGAAAGCCTTAGCAAACCACCCAGATACACTGAAACGCACTTGGGAAACCCTAAGCCAGGTCATGCAGCCGGGCTCGCTAGACGGTCTGACTAAGGAATTAATCTATATCGCTGTCTCGATCGCAAATAATTGTGATTACTGCATCCACTCCCACACAGCCTCCGCATTTGCGAAAGGCATGACGGAAGAACAGTATCAAGAGCTGCTGGCGGTGATAGGGATGGCTCACCAGACCAATGCCCTGGCGACCGGTATGAAAGTCCCGATTGATCCACAATATTTGAAAGAATAGAGCCTGGCAGATCAGGTCTACTCGGCAACCTGGGGCGAGTAAAAAGCACTAAACAACTCATGCACCACAGCAAGTAGGGGCTTGGATGGTAACAGACGTTCAGGTAAAAATACCGCGCATGTAGGTTGAATCAGCATCGCAAATTATGCTAATATATCAGCAAAATAGAATGTGGGATTTCACAGAAGAAACTCAACCAATTTTGAGTTGACCGCTTTGAGCTTGATATTTCT
>DATCYX010000277.1:0-3445 GCA_036526235.1 Anaerolineales bacterium
TTCCCCAAATCCAGGTTGTATCCCCCTAGGTTGACATTCAACAGGAAATCTACCGCCCGCAACACCCCATCAAGCTGTTCACCCTCGATATTCAAATTTCTGCTACGGTAATTGCCAATGGCTATTAGAACGGCATCATAGGAGCGTCGTAAATCAACCAGCGTGAAATCTCGACCCAATGCCTGGTTGAGTTCCAGGGACGGACCCAGGGCAAGTATGGCCTGGATCTCCAAATCAACCAGCTCGCGAGGCAAGCGGTATTCAGGCACTCCCAAGAGCAACATCCCACCTGCGACGGGAGCTGAATCAAAAACAGTTACCTCATGACCAAGCAATGCCAGATCGTGCGCACAGGACAGACCCGCCGGTCCAGCTCCAACGATGGCGACTCGCTTCCCTGTCTCGGAGCTACGCCGGCGGGCAGCTACCAGTCCGCTCCGGCTGGTAGGGAATGTTGTATTGCCCAAATCAAAAGCATTCGTCGGGCCGACATAAGCCGGCCAAGCCGGCGGTTGATGAGCCTCGCCGCTTTCGCCCAAATAGACACCGTAACGGTCATTAACGAAACGCTTCAAAGCTCTGATGGCAATCGGGGTATCGATCTTTCCCCGACGGCAAGCAGCTTCACAAGGTGCACCACACACCCAGCCGCATGTAGATGCAAAAGGATTGGTCTCGCGTGCGATGAGATATGCGCGCTCGTATTCGCCATTCGCAATTGCTGTCACATAGGCACGCCCATCCGTGCGTACAGGACAGGCGTTCTGACAGGAGATCGTCTGCTGGTAAAAAGACAAATCTGGGAGAAAGACACGATAATTAGACATCTATCCCTGCAATATGTGTAGCAGGTCTAGGTCTAAATCTGGTCTAGGATTGGTGGGAGATTCGTGTGAAATACTGGTACAAGCGTCCCCTAGGAGACCATGATGGCTTTGAAATAATTAAAACTCATCTATAAAAAGAAATTAGGGAGTGCTTTAAGGTACCTTCTATTCAAATCGATAACCATAGCCTCGATCAGTCAGGATATGTTGTGGATTTCCCGGATCAGATTCGATTTTTTTTCGCAACGCCCAAACGTAATGTTTGACATGCTCAACCTCACCGGCATATTCTTCACCCCAAACTTCTTGGAGCAGGGTCTCCACCGGGACAGTGCGATTGGCATAGCGAGCTAGGATTTCCAATAAACGATATTCGGTTGGGGTTAGCTCAATTCGTATTCCTGCGATGGTCACCCGCCGTTGAGCTAACTCGATGGTCAAGTCGCCGCTAGATATTAACTGACTAGTCTGAGGTGCTTGGCGCAGCCTTGTCAGAACAGCGCCTACACGCGCTACCAGCTCGGCGAAGGAAAACGGCTTGGTCACATAATCGTCTATCCCCAGGCGAAAGCCGCGCAGCTTATCAAATTCCTCTCCTTTGGCGGTGAGCATGATGATTGGTATATCACTGTTCTCACGCAGACGAGCACAGACCTCCCATCCATCCATGCCCGGCATCATGACATCCAAAATCACTAAGTCCGGTCTGGCTTCAGTGGCCAAACGCAGACCAGCCGGGCCATCGCTAGCAATTAATACTTGATATCCCATTGATTGCAGATGATCAGAAAGCAATTCGAGTAACGTGTGATCATCATCAATCAGGAGAATGAGGTCCGACATATAACCCTTCCTGCGATTATCGAAGTCTAACCTGTCTTTCAAGCGGTAATTTCAAGGAGAAGATTGCACCTCCCTGTGGATGATTTTCCGCCCAGATATACCCTCCCTGTGCTTCTGCCAACAGCCGGCAGACGTAAAGACCTAACCCGTAGCCATATACAGACTGCGAGTCGCTGTTATCGGCACGGTAAAACTTTTCAAATACTCGCTCGAAATCACCTTCAGGAATACCTGCGCCAAAGTCTCGTACCGAGACGGTCACCCCGCTATCGTCAGCAGACAAGTCGACCAGGATCTCTTTGCCCGGTGGCGAATATTTGTCGGCGTTGTCAAGCAGATTCATCACAACCTCTGCCATGCGATCCCGATCAGCATAGACCAACGGGAGCCCGGGCTTTTCAGACAATCGGAGTGGGCGCCCGGAAGCGCGGCTGCGCATTTGCTCCACTAGCTGGGCTACAACTGGCCATACAGAGACCGGTTCAGCGTGTATGATCAAGTCGCCACTCTCGATTCGAGTTGCGTTGAGCACATCCTTCACCAATTTGTCCAATCGGTTGATCTGCTGATCGATTATGGTCAGCATACGCATGCATGTTCCGTTACTCATTTTACAGCTATCTTCTATTCGCTCCACAGCTCCACGGATGTTGGTCAGGGGTGCTCGCAATTGGTGCGAGACCAGTGAGACAAACTCCGAACGCACCCGGTCAAGTTGCTTCAACTCGGCGTTTGCTTGAGCCAGCTGATCAACCTTCTCTGCTAGCTCACTGGTTCTCAAAGCCACCAGCTCCATCAGGTTGGCATTTAGCCGATGAATTTCTTCCTCCCTTTGTTTTCGTTGCGTTATATCTCTCAAGATAATGGAAAGACCGAGAATCTGACCGGATTCGTCAGCCAGGCGTGTGGCTGTTAGTTCAGCGATCACTTTGTGACCCGCCGCATCCTGGCAGGTAGTTTCATGACCGCGAACAAAACCAGCTTCGACTACGCTCTCCACCAGCCAGCGCAACTCCACCACAGCAGCATCCGTCCCACCAAACAGATCGGAAAGCGGCCGCCCCAAGATTTCCCCTGCCTCATAACCAAAAATCAGTTCTGCTCCCCGGTTCCAGGATTCGATCCGCCCCATGGGGTCCAGGCTGAAAATTGCATCTGCAGATGCCCTGGTTATAGATGCCAGATAGCGTTCGCTGGTGCGCGCCATTTGCTGTGCTCGCTCTTTCTCATCTAGCCACCGCCTGATCAGTCCGAGTATCCAGAAACTCAGTACGGGACCCACTGAAGCGTAAAACAAGATTTCGACCCAATAATGGAGTGAATGGCTGTAGTGATCATGCACCCAGCGAGCCAGGCCATGCTGGTATATGATGACAAGCGAGATTAAGAAGAGCGGGAACACTTTTTGTAAATATGTAACCCGTAGACTGAGGCTGACCTTTTCGTTACGCATAATTCACACTCGCATCTTGCTGGGCAGGTTCTGTTCGTAAATTGATCATAATATAATTGCGATGAAACTCCCGTCATCATAAAGTACAGGAGTTATTCAGTTGGGGGGGTACTAATCGTCAGAACGGTTAAGAAAAAGAGTGGCTTTTCCTAAAAGCCACCCCAGCCACAATATTATAACACCCCCTGCCAACAACCTTAATCAAGTTGGGCGGTTCCAACTCCTCGATACGCCAATATATGATCCCCCAAAAATTAATTTGTGTCTGTTTCCTTAACCTGCTGCGCCCAGCGGCGCGGCAGGTTAATGGCAGCACCCTCTC
>DATCYX010000278.1:0-3156 GCA_036526235.1 Anaerolineales bacterium
AAAGACATGACCCGCTCATTCCGCAGCGCCATTGCCTGGATTTTTATGTTTGGCGTGCCCCTGTTGATGACCGGTATGTTCTATGTCATGCTTGGAAACAGCATGAATCAGGGTGGTTTTGACCTGCCGCGCACCAAACTCGTGATCGCCAATCTGGATGAGGGGGGCCCCAAGATGCAGGCCGGGACGGAGAACGTCCCCGGCAGCATCGAAGCCGACACACTCGGCGAGCTGGTCGTGAACGTGCTGCAAAGCGACGATCTAGCAGACCTGCTCGACGTCTCGCTTGCGCCCGATGCCTCCTCCGCCCGCCTCGCAGTGGACAGCCAACAAGCCCAGGTCGCCATCATCATCCCGGCGGACTTCTCGAAGCAATTTGCCGACCTGTACGGCCAAGCCACCGTCGAGTTTTACCAGGATCCTACCCTGACCATCAGCCCAAGTATCGTTAAATCGATCATGAACCAGTTCATGGATCGCATCTCTGGCATCAAAATCGCTGTGGATGTGGCACTGGAACAGATTGACACGGCCGATTACAACCTGATTGGTCAGGTCATCCAGCAATACCTGGATACCTCGGCAACACAAAGCGATGATCTGGCCGAAACATTGCTCGAAGTGCAACCCCCAGATAAGAAGCAAGAACAAGAAGATATAAACCCTGTGCTGCGCATTGTCGGCCCCATCATGGGTGGGATGATGATCTTCTATGCTTTCTATACTGGCGCCTCGTCCGCCCAGAGTATATTGAGAGAGGAGGAAGAGCGCACCCTGCCGCGCCTGTTCACCACCCCCACCGCGCAGGCTACCATCCTCAGCGGGAAGTTCCTGGCAGTGTTCTTAACTGTATTGGTTCAGATGATTGTGCTGCTCATCGCGGCGCGCCTGATCTTCCGCATCGAGTGGGGTGGTCTCGCCCCTGTGGCACTGATGACCGCCGGCGTGGTGCTTAGCGCCTCATCTTTTGGCATTTTTATCAACTCGATGCTTAAGAACACCAAACAGTCCGGCGCAGTCTTCGGTGGCGTTTTGACCATGACCGGCATGATCGGCATGATCAGCGTATTCGCCGTGAATTCGCCTGCCGCTACCAGGTTGGGCAATAGCGTCTCGCTGATGGTGCCACAGGGCTGGGCGGTGCGGGCGCTATTACAGTCGATGAACGGGCAGCCGGTTGCCGATGTATTGCTGACCACGCTGGTAATGCTGGCCTGGGGTGCGGTCTTTTTTATTGCCGGCGTCTGGCGCTTTAACCACCGTTATGTATAGGATTTCGCCATGATGCGCATCATCGATATCGCCGCGAAAGACCTGCTGCAATATATGCGCGAGCGCAATACCTTCTTGTTCTTTCTCATCATGCCCGTCTTACTCACCCTGCTAATGGGTTATGCTTTTGGCGGGTTTGGGGGAAGCGACGCAGACCCTCGTCTTCCGGTTGGCTTCCTGGACGAGGATAGAACCTGGCTCAGCCGAGAGTTCCAAAGTTTACTGATCACATCGGAGGTCGTCCGCCTGGAGGAGGGTGGCACGCGCCCAGACCTCGAAGCCAGGGTTGCTGATGAAAACCTAGCTGCCGCCATAATCATCCCTCCTGGCTACAGCCATGCAATCATGCGTGGTAAGAGCGCCAAGCTGATCTTGATCGCGGATACCACCACACCCGTTGGCTCGACCGTTGAGAGCGAGGCGCTGACTATGCTGATCCGCCTGGAAAGCGCCGTGCGCACTGCCCTCATCATGGAGCAAGTGGCAGCCGACCGCTCTCCGTTTGATTACACCTTCGAGCAGTCCCTTTCCGCCTGGCAACAGCCTCCCATCAGCGTCCAAGACTCGACCAGCTCAAAGATCAAAAAAAAGGATAACAGCCCAATCTCGACAGCAAATACCTCCCCGGGCATGATGCTACAATTCGCCATCGCCGGACTTTCGGTATCAGCGCAAGTGATCGTAAATGAACGCAAAACCCGCTGCTTGCAACGCCTGCTCACCACGGCCACAGCACGCCTACATATATTGCTCGGTCACTACCTGGCAATTTTTGCCCTCATCTTCAGCCAGTTTCTTCTGCTCATTGCCTTTGCTCAGGTCATCCTGAAGCTGGACTATCTGGCTGAGCCGGTCGCCACTTTGCTGGTAGCCCTGGCTGCTGCACTATGCATCGCTGCTTTAGGGTTGCTCATCGGCACCCTGGCCAAAACCGAGGAACAGGCCATCATCTTCTCCATCGTCCCCATGTTCATCCTGGCTGGATTGGGCGGGGCATGGGTGCCGCTAGAGGTCACCAGCCCCGCATTCCAGGCGGTTGGCCACTTCTCACCAGTTGCCTGGGCTATGGATGGCTTTAAGAGTATCGTGTCTCGCGGGCTGGGTTTGGCCTCGGTGCTACTCCCGGCTGGGGTCTTGGTTGGGTACGCGCTGCTATTTTTCGGGCTGGCTGCCTGGCGCTTCCAATTCAGCCAGGAGAATTGACGCTAGTTAGTGGAGATGCTTTAAGACAGCTCCTCGAGCAGCGCCTTGGCTTCCATCAAATCCAGTGTATCGAACCCTTCTGTGAACCAGTTGTAGATCTCCGCCAAAACCTGTCGCCCCTCGCCTGGTTTGCCCTGTTTTCGCCACAGGCGAGCCAGGTCGATTGTAGATCGCAGCTCCAGCGACTTGGCGCTCTGCCGGCGGGCGACCTCGATCGCACTTTCCAGGCTGGCTTCGGCTCCCTCCTCATCACCCTGCATGAGCAGCAGCTCTGCACGCAAACGGTGGTGCTCCGCATCCCAGAAACGCTCGCCCGTCTCTTCTACCAGCGAGAAGGCCTCTTCCAGGGTAGCCAACCCTTCTGCTAACTTTCCCGCCTTTGCCTGTGCCTTCACCAGGGCGCAAAGTGTTCCGGTCAAGTAACATCGGTCCCCAATAGACAGACCAGCCGCCACGGCCTGGCGCATAAGCGCTATCCCCTCTTGCATCTGTCCCAACATAGCCAGAGCTTCACCTCGATAGCAGGTTCCCGGTATTTTCCACACTGGAACCTTTTCCTTCGCTTCCCTTAGCAGCTCGTCTGCACTGTTTAGGAGCGCCTGTGCATCGCGGCGCATTGCATGCAACAGGCAACCCGCATAGCAGACGACATCGGCCAGCGAAAAGGGATGGTCAAGCTCT
>DATCYX010000279.1:0-2845 GCA_036526235.1 Anaerolineales bacterium
GCTATGAATTTCTGCGCTGGGGACAACAAGCCTTTGATAACTTTCGCTTGGTGCCACCTGCCACCGGTATCGTCCACCAGGTTAACCTGGAATACCTGGCAGATGTGGTCATGGCAAATGATGAGGATGGTGAGAGGATTGCCTACCCGGACACACTGGTCGGTACCGACTCGCACACCACCATGATCAATGGCCTGGGTGTGGTCGGCTGGGGTGTAGGCGGCATCGAAGCCGAGGCTGCTATGCTAGGCCAGCCGATTGATATGCTGACGCCAGATGTGGTCGGATTTAAGATGGAAGGCCAACTCAATGAAGGGGTTACCGCCACCGACCTGGTGCTGACTGTCACCCAGATGCTGCGCAAGAAAGGGGTTGTGGATAAATTCGTGGAGTTCTTCGGCTCTGGGCTGGACTCGATGTCTCTGACGGATCGTGCCACCATCGCCAATATGGCTCCCGAATACGGCGCCACCATCGGCTTCTTCCCTGTGGATGATGAGACAATGCGCTATTTGCGCCTGACCGGGCGATCCCCCGAGGTAATTGAGCGCGTCGAGCGCTATACCAAAGAGCAGGGGCTGTTTCGCACCACCCACACACCTGATCCTGAGTTCACCGATACGTTGGAGCTCGACCTGAGCAGTGTAGAACCCAGCCTTGCCGGCCCCAAGCGCCCTCAAGATCGCATCCCGCTTAGAGAGATGAAGAGGGCATTTCGTAGCGCACTCACCGCCCCAGTCAAAGAGCGTGGCTACGAGCTGGAACCAGAAGCACTAGAACGCTCAGCGGCAATGGGCACCAACGGGGGTAGTGTAGAGATGGGGCATGGTTCTGTCGTCATCGCTGCTATCACCTCTTGCACCAACACCTCCAATCCAGCGGTGATGATCGGAGCCGGCCTGGTAGCAAAAAAGGCTGTCGAGCGCGGCCTGCAGGTCAGGCCCTATGTCAAGACCAGCCTGGCGCCTGGCTCGCGCGTGGTGACCGATTATCTAAGCAAAGCCGGCCTGCTCGTCTCGCTGGAGGAGCTGGGCTTCAATGTCGTCGGTTATGGCTGTACCACATGCATCGGCAATTCGGGTCCGCTCACGGGGGAGGTGGTCAAGGCGATTTCCGGCGCTGATCTGGTTGCTGCAGCGGTGCTCTCGGGAAACCGCAACTTTGAAGGACGGGTGCACCCCTTCGTGCGCGCCAACTACCTCGCCTCCCCCCCATTGGTAGTTGCCTATGCCCTAGCGGGGACGGTGGACATTGATCTGGTCAATGAGCCTTTGGGTGTTGACCGTGATGACCAGCCGGTGTATCTGCGCGATATTTGGCCATCGACACAGGAGATACAGGACACCATCGCACAGGCTGTGCTGCCGGAGATGTTCGCCGAGAAATACGCCGATGTCTTCAGCGGTACCCAGACTTGGAAAGATATACAAGCCAGCCAGAGCGAATTGTTCGAGTGGAATCCGTCATCTACCTATATTCAGGAGCCACCATTCTTTATCAACCTAATGCGGGAGGTTGGCAAGATCCAGGATATCCACGCGGCGCGTGTCCTGGCAGTGATGGGCGATTCGATTACCACTGATCACATCTCCCCCGCGGGTGCCATCCCGGCCAACGCTCCTGCAGGTTTGTACCTGATCGACCAAGGGGTGAGCGTGCGAGACTTCAACTCGTATGGTGCCCGGCGCGGCAACGACCGCGTGATGACCCGAGGCACATTCGCCAATATTCGTCTTAAGAACCGCATGGTGCCCGGTGTGGAAGGCGGCGTGACCCTGCACTTGCCCGACCACGTCCAGATGAGCATTTACGAGGCTGCCATGAGCTACCAGAAGGAGAATGTGCCCCTGATCGTACTGGCAGGCAAGGAGTATGGCACCGGTTCCAGCCGCGACTGGGCGGCTAAGGGCACCCTGCTATTGGGCGTCAGGGCGGTTATCGCTGAGTCTTACGAACGTATCCACCGCTCTAATCTAGTTGGTATGGGCGTCCTCCCCTTGCAATTTTTACCTGGTGAGAACGTGGATACGCTTGGCCTGACGGGCAGCGAGAAATTTTTCATCGAGGGCCTCAGCGATCAAATCATCCCGAATGGAGAGGTCGTTGTGCGGGCAGTGAGAGAGAATAATGGTCAGGTCATATTTAAAGCCATTGCCCGCTTGAATACCCCTGTCGAGGTGGATTACTATCGCAATGGCGGCATCTTGCATACCGTCCTAAGAAGTATGTTGTGAACAGAACCTGTACCCCTTACCCAGGATAGGAGAAGGACTTATTGATCCGAAAACAGGTGTTTGCTTGGGTTGTGCCCAAGCAAACACCTGTTTTCGGAATTTCTCCCCCTCTTCGCAGGCGGAGAGGGGACAGGGGGTGAAAAAATGCTGGGAAGGAGGTGGGAACTCCTTATATTGACATCCTTCCCTTCCCGAGGTATGCTACGAGTTGTGTCCGGATGGGTCCGGCGCGGCAGAAACCTGTGAACCCTGTCAGGTCCGAGAGGAAGCAGCAGTAAGCAGGTCACTCTGGGTGCCGCCGGGTTGCCTGTCCGGACATATTTTTGTATGGGTATTCTATATCAGCGGTGCAACTCCAGGTTGGTAGGCATCAGATAGCTCGTATCCTCATCAAAGTTGACATCGACAAATGCATTACCACCGATTTTTACATTATAGGCCACCAGCTGGGTATTGAATGTGGCGTTTTGACCAGCAGGCATGTCGGGGTTACCGGCGATGTCAATATCGCCATCCGGGGCATAGATCGTGCCCACAAAGATCGAGTCTGAGGAGCCGCGCAGCTTCACCAGCCCATCATTCCCTTCTGCCAAGTAAATCAACATACCCGG
>DATCYX010000280.1:0-3879 GCA_036526235.1 Anaerolineales bacterium
GTGTCCATGCCGGCTGGGTTGAGCGTGGCGAGTACACGTGCCTTTCCACCGCCATCAGCCATCTCGGCAAGGAATTGCAGTCCGGCCTCGCCCAGGTTGTCATAGCTCACTCCGGCGATCTGTACCGAGCTCACCGGCAGCATGCGTTCGGCGCCATATATCGTGCCTAGTGCAACCAGGATTTGCATAGCCTTCTGGGTTGCCCGGCCATGCACTCCGTCCAGCATTTCTTGTTCTGAGTCTGTCAATTTCATATTGAGTATAGCCCGCTCATTCCTGCTAATATTAAGCCATGCGCAGGTTAGCCGGTAAATTGGCTAAGGTCCACTTGCGGGAAAGCTGCCTTCTCAAAGGATTTCCCCTTGGTTTTAAAGGGCTTGGTCAGGTCAAAACCGATTTTTGTGGTGAGATGCGTACCTGCCTCTGCGCTGGGATCCAGGCTTGAGCCGGGCTCTCTCTCCCTGACGACCAATCCGGTATCTCCCTGAAAGCGCGTCGCCATCGCCCATTCAACTTGCTGGGGATCGTAAATGTCGATATCCTTATCAACCACGAAGACATGCTTGCAAGAGCGGTGACCGTCAAAAGCAGCCTGGATGGCTACCAGCCCGTCATTTTCGTTTTGCTTGTCGATTTGCACGACTGCGTGCAGCCAGGAACACCCGCCAGGGCTGACGTTCACATCTAAACACCGGGTGACCTCGTTGACCTTGCGGTAGATGGTGGGTTCGCGTGGCATGCCCATCAGCAGCTTGTGCTCCAGCGCTCCGGGGAGCAAGGCTTGCCAGATCGCATCCTTACGATGTGTGATGGTCTTGACCACGAACACCGGCTCCTGGCGCACTACATCGTAAGTCTCGGTCAGGTCGACGAACGGGCCTTCGGCGTGACGGCGGTCGCGGTAGACCACGCCCTCCAGGACAAACTCGGCTTCCGCTGGAACAAGCACATCTACAGTTTTGGCACGCGTCACTGGCAAGGGCTGCAATGCATTGGCGATCTCCAGCTCGTTGATGCCGACCTCTACCGAGGTGGCTGCTGCTGCCATCAGATTGGGAGGGTTGCCGATGCATACCGCCACCTCGACCTCGCCCAGATCGCCCAGGAAGGCATCGAAATGTCTGCCTTTCACCACCCGCATTGCCATCTCGGTTTTTGAGATCTGCATGCAGCGGTGGAAGTCAGCGTTTAAGCCGTAGCGCGGATGGCGAGCAATTACCACACCAGAGCTGATGTAATTCCCGCCGTCCCCCTCGCAGTGGCGCAGGATGGGCAGAGCATCCAGGTCGGGTTGGCTGACGACCACTTCCTGGCAGGCTGCATGCTCGATTATCTCGGGTTGGGAGCGGCGCTGAATGGCATCTGCCAGCAGCGGGATAATCTCTCTGGGTAAAACGCCGAAGTAGCTGGCAAAGGCAGCCTTGCTGGAGAACAGATTGCCCACCATCGTGAAGGGAGATTCGACAACCTTCTCAAACAGCACCGCGGCGGGTTCTAACTGTTTGAGCGCCCCGGAAACCTGGTACGTCTTGGACATAGAGGCGGTGATACGGGTCAAATTGCCTTCTGACTCCAGTTGATGGATATAATCTCGCAGTGATGAGCAGCTCATGGGATAGTCCTTTACAGTGCTAGGTATGCTCTCTTTTCTGATAGCTCAGGAAAGACCGGGGTTTGCGCGCTGTCTGTTCTTTTTGATCAAAAAGGCAAACACCCACAGGTTGATCGCCAGGATTCCGAACATGACCAGGCACAAGATCCCCCAGGAAATCAGCGGCGAACGCGGCGCGGGCTGGGCCTCGACCGTGAAATAGGCTGCTCGCTCGACTGTCATGCCATCCGGCGTGCGACCGCTCACGCTGATCTCCACCGAGTACAGGCCAGGCTGGGTTGGCGTCCACGCGACTTGGCGCATTTCCCCAGCCTGGCTCATGGACAGGGATTCCTGGTTGCCATCCGGGGAGCGCACATTGGTCTGGGCTTGTAGGATGTCCAGGGATTGACCGCCTTTATCAAGACGCGCGCTGAACTGCACGGCCTCGTCCAGCTTGGGGAGTAGCTGGCTGGCCTGGGCTTCAAGCCTGGCGCCTCCCTGGAAGGAGGCGCTGAGCGCAAAGTCCGCACCACCGGCTGGCGTTTTTTCGCTGGTGGACAAGGTGACCTTCCAGACCCCGGGTTTTGGATTGTTGAAGCCATAACCCAAGTAGAACAGGGCTTCTGGATTGTCCACGATGGTCAGCCCATTTTTTACAGGGTCGAGTTCGATCACGTTGCCGCTCGCCCCGCGCACGGTCACATTCAGCGAGCGGGTGGGATCAAACAGCGCAAAGCTGGCGACAGCTACATCCGGATCGATGGGGATAGTCAGTTCCTGGGAACCACCTGGTTCCACGTGACCTGTGAAGGTACGCGTGAATTGCTCCTGCTCCATGCCAGGGGGCGCCAGGGGTGGGTCAGGTTCGTAGGCGAAATTACCCGCTGTGGTTTGCAGCAGTGGCCTGACGTATTCTTCAAACACCTGCTTAGAAGTGTTGAGCTCCATGTGCAGGATGGGCATTTCGGAGACGTGCAAGGGGATCGCCCCCACACTTTGTCGCGAGACCGCAATATCAGAAGGAATGGCGGTGCAGGGTGATTTGATCGCCTCCAAGATGGGGATGCCTGCCAGGGCATGGAAAGCGATGCCGTGACGGTGGGTGATCTGCTGGTTGAAGACATCCTGCACGTAATTGGGGCGGATTTCCAGGGCAGCCGGCAGGTAAAACCCAAGGGCGGAAGGCAGGTTGGCGCAGTCGGTGCCAGCCATCGGCGAGCCCAGCATGATCAATTGAGCGACTTCACTCTCACCCATCAACCGGTCAATATAATAGCGTGAGATCAGCCCACCCATGCTATGGGCTAACAGGTCAACCTTTTGCGCACCGGTGTGCTTGCGGACACTGGCAATATACTCCGCCAATATGGCGGCATTTTGGGCGATAGTGTTGGTGCTGCCATCGGGTTGTTCCAGGCGCCCGGTGTTCATCGTCCCCTCGAACTGCCCATCGCCGACCGCGAACCCCTGGAGGCCGATCTGGGCCAGGTAGCCATCCGGGCCGAGGTAATTCTCCCATGCTACCCAGCTGGATGAGAATCCGTGCACCATGACCACGGGTCGCGGCAACACCGGCAACGGCTCCGAGACCGCCAAAGTGCTCCCACCAGCGCTAGCCTGGACCGACCGTTGCGTTACTGGAGAGCTTGCTGCATCCCAATACCAGCCAAGAGTATTGAAGGATAGGCTGTCACAACGGTCCTGGCCGCGTTCGATATTGCACTCTCCCAGGGGCGTCTCCGACCCAACCAGAGTAAAGCTCACCTGCATGGGCTGCTCGGCGCTCTGGGGAAGCGTGACGCGCAGGCGGATTTCATCTCCATCGGTGATATGGTCGATCGGTATCCCTCGATTATTTAGCAGGATCACTTCCGGCGAGGATCCCTGGCTGTGAGCGGGCAGGCTATGCGAGAGGGAAAGAGCCACAGAAAACAAACCGATAAGCAGGGAAATTCTGAGTTTCTGTAACACCATTCGGCTCCTATCAAAGGATTGATGGCCAATAAATCGGCATAGGATAAATGATAGCCAGCCTTGCGGAGTACGTCAAGCCAGTAAATGTTGGGTAAAACCAGTCATCCCCCTCCTGCAGCCATCGGGGGTAGGCGGAAAGGAGGGGGACTGAGATGATCGGAATATCGGTTAAGTAACACCCCAAATCTTAGATTTGGGGTGTTAGATATAACAGGTTTCTTATGGTTTCCCGGGTTTGGGTTTCGTTTTACCCGGTGGGGTTTTGCCTGACTTATTGCCTTGCTCAGGCTTGTTAGGTTTATTTGGCTTGT
>DATCYX010000281.1:0-4228 GCA_036526235.1 Anaerolineales bacterium
ACACAGCATCGCAAGCCGACCAAATCGCCCCTGCTCTACGACTCGGCAGACCTGACCACACACGCTGTGGTTGTGGGCATGACCGGTTCTGGCAAAACCGGTCTGTGCATCGACCTGCTGGAGGAAGCCGCCTTGCAAGGCATCCCTGCCTTGATGATCGATCCCAAAGGCGACATCACCAATACCCTGCTGCATTTTCCCGATTTACTACCGCAGGATTTCCAGCCCTGGGTGAATGCCGACCAGGCGCGTCGCGAGGGAAAAACCCCCAAACAGGCCGCTAAGGAAGCGTCTGAACGCTGGCGACAGGAGCTGAATGCATGGGAAATCCCAGTTGAGCGGGTATGCGCCCTGAAAAACAGCGCCCACTTCCGCGTTTATACTCCTGGTTCGGACGCCGGAATTCCGGTCAGCATTCTCGCTTCGCTGAAGTGCCCGCCGATCTCCTGGGACGGAAATCGCGAACTCTTACGGGAGAAGATCTCAGGCACCGTCACTGCGCTGCTGGGTTTGGTAGGCTTGGACGATATCGACCCAGTGCGCTCCCGGGAACACATCTTGCTAAGCAATATCTTCGAGGCCGCCTGGAGCCAGGCAAAAGATCTAGACTTAGGCGAACTCATCCTGCAAACTCAAACACCACCTTTCGCCAAGCTAGGCGTATTCGATGTGAACACCTTCTTCCCAGAGAAGGACCGTTTTGAGCTAGCCATGTTGCTCAATAACATCTTGGCCGCTCCTGCGTTCCAGATTTGGATTGAAGGTGAGCCCCTGGAGATCCAGGACCTTCTTTACACCTCCGATGGTCGGCCGCGTCATAGTGTGTTTTATATTGCACATCTTAGTGATTCGGAACGCATGTTTTTTGTCACACTGCTCTACTCGGCGATGGAGACCTGGATGCGGTCTCAGCCAGGGACGACGTCATTACGCACAATTTTGTATTTTGACGAAATCTTTGGTTATATGCCACCAGTGGGCAACCCTCCCTCCAAGCACCCCATGCTGCGTATGCTGAAGCAAGGGCGCGCCTTCGGTGTGGGACAGGTGCTCGTCACCCAAAATCCAGTAGATATGGATTACAAAGCTCTCTCGAATGCCGGGACATGGTTTATTGGCAAACTGCAAACTGAGCAAGATAAGGAGCGCTTGCTAGACGGACTGGAGAGTGCCATTGCTTCCGGTCTCAACCGCGCCGAATACGATCGCCTGATCTCAACCTTGGGCAAGCGGATCTTCCTGTTACACAACGTGCATGCCAAAGGGGCACAATTATTCCAGACGCGCTGGGCGATGAACTTCCTGGCTGGGCCACTAACTCGCGCCCAGATACCACAATTAAATCAATTGGCGAGTGGCGAGCCAGGATTAGCTGTTAAGGATCAGCAGACGCAGGCGCTCGTGACAGACGGAGTGTCTGATCAAACGGAGATAAACTCCGTCCAAGCTGGGCCGCAACCAGCCAGCACCCCCACCTCTCCGCTCGTCAGCTCCCCCGCGCCTGTCCACTCACCTCAACCCATGGCTGCTTCGACTCGTCCCACTCTGCCAGCCGGGTTGAAGGAATACTTCCTACCCTATAACCTGACCTTTTCACAAGCTTTCAAAGCCGCTGGCCGCCCGCTATCAAAGGAGGCCATCATTCAGGGTTTAGTTTACCGCCCGGTAATCCTGGCTCAGGTGGAAGTGCGCTTCTTGAATCGCAAGTACAACTTGGATACCATACTGCTCAAGACCGCCCTAGTGGCAGAGCCAGACCGGCGCGGGCTGGTTCGTTGGGAAGAGTACATATCCCCTGGGGTGGATGCCGCTAGCCTGGATGCTGCTCCCGACCCGCAAGCCAGGTATGCAGTGCCAGAGGCGCCCTTCACGGATCCCAAAACAATGACTATGCTGGAAAAAGATTTCCTAGATTGGGTCTATCGCACCATCCAAGTAAAAGTGCGCGCCAACGAACAACTCAAACTCTATGCGGGGCCTCAGATTTCCTCCGCGGAGTTCCGCACTCAATGTGCCGAAGCCGCCCGGCAGGGTCGAGATGCTGAAATTCGCAAGATCTCCAGCGCCTATGATGCGAAGATCGCAACCATACAGACAAAACTGTCGCGCGAAGAGCGCGAGCTGAGTGAAGATCAGGCTGAGCTCTCACAGCGAAAGATGGAAGAGCTTGGCACCCATGCGGAAAACATTTTCGGCATATTTGGGGGACGTAAGAGCTCCCGGCGGCTGTCCAGTTCGCTCTCCAAACGACGCATGACGTCAAAAGCCAAGGCCGATGTTGACGAGTCGCTGGATGCCATCACAGAATATAAGAAGCAGATTGCAGATCTAGAGAAAGATAAAGCCGCTGCCTTGCAGGAGGTCAACGATCACTGGAGTCAAATTGCTAATCAAACAGAAGAAATAAACATCACTCCCCTGAAAAAAGATATCTTGCTTGACCTATTTGGAGTAGCATGGATGCCGTACCATCTAATCCGTATTGGCGAAGAATTACTCGAATTACCTGCATACGCTGAAATTTGAGATGATAACAGTCAAACAGATTCTGCGCTCTAAGGGCCATGCTGCCTGGACGATCTCACCAGATGCCAGCGTCCTTGAAGCCTTGCAATTGATGGAACAGAAAGACATAGGGGCGTTGGTAGTTGTTGAAGGCAAAAAGCTTGTCGGCATGTTCTCAGAACGCGACTATGCCCGCAAGTTTATCCATGGAATGGGTTCGACCAAAGATATCCAGGTGCGGGAACTGATGAGCGCGCCGGTGGACACCGTCCGCCCAGGGATGAGCATCGGCGCTTGCATGGCACTGATGACTGAACGGCGTTTCCGCCACCTGCCTGTTGTCGAGGGTGAAAATTTGGTCGGCATGATCTCTATTGGTGATGTGGTCAAAGCAATCATCTCCGAACAGCAAAAGGTGATTGACGAACTGGGTAACTTTATCAATGGTAAGCGCTGATCTATTAATGTTTGAAAATAATGGAGTTATCTTGGAAAAGAAACCATCCCCGCCCCCCGACTCATTGAACGCCATGGGCGTGCTGACTCGTCGCGAGATCGAGGCGCGTATTTTAGCTCCACTGCTAGAGGCTTTTTCCGCAGAGTTTGGGCGCCAGCGCGTGCTGGAGATCACTCGCCAGACCATCATCCGTATCGCCCGTGAGCAAGGTGCGAGTCTCGCCCAAAGCATGGGCGGTAACAGTTTGGCGCACTTTGCTGACACGTTGGAGGCCTGGAAGAAGGACGATGCGATGCAGATCGAGGTGCTAGAGCAAAGCGAGGGACGATTTGCTTTCGACGTAACCCGCTGCCGCTATGCCGAGATGTACAAGGCCCTGGGCGTTCCAGAGTTAGGGGGACTGCTCTCCTGTAACCGCGATCATGCCTTGATCGAGGGCTTCAACCCGCAGGTCCAGCTGAGGCGCACGCAGACCATCATGGAGGGCGCCCCTTCATGCGATTTCCGCTATACTATTTATGGAAAAACCCCAGATACTCCTAACCAACGATGATGGCATCCGCTCGCCCGGATTATGGGCAGCGGCAAAGGCGCTTTCTGAAATCGGTTTCGTTCATGTCGCCGCGCCGCGTGAGCAATATTCCGGGGCTGGTCGCAGCATGCCCAACCATTCCGATGGGGTGATCCAGGTTGAGCAAGTACATGTCAATGGAGATGCCTGGATTGTGCACGCAGTGGGTGGTACGCCAGCACAGGCTGTGCAACATGCAATGTTTGAAATCTTGCCTCAACGACCCAGCTTGATTGTCTCAGGTATCAATTATGGGGAGAACCTCGGTAGCGGCGTGACGATCTCCGGGACAGTGGGCGCTGCTCTAGAGGGCGCAGCTTTCGGCATCCCTTCGCTGGCCATATCCCTCGAGACATCCGTGAACCACCATCTATCATACTCAGATGATGTAGATTTTTCAATCGCGGGGCACTTTACCGCCCTCTTCGGGCGCAAGTTGCTGGAGCATCGGCTACCGCCCGATGTGCACGTTCTCAAAGTCGATGTGCCAGCCGATGCCACACCCGCAACTCCATGGGAGATCACGCGACTTTCCCCGACTAATTATTTTACACCCATCCCCACACAACGCCGCTCCTGGAGCGAGCCTGGCAAGATTAGCTACCGGGTTTCCGATGGATTGCAGGATGAACCCCCGGGGACGGACATTTACGCCCTGCATATCCAGCGCCACGTGGCGGTAACGCCTCTCAGCC
>DATCYX010000282.1:0-3264 GCA_036526235.1 Anaerolineales bacterium
TAAAGATCGACCAGCGGCAACCAGGCAGAAAGGTAGGCCATGATGCCGGATGAATCGATAGGAGCGAAACCGGATAGGCCGGGATTTTCGATCAGTTGGCGGCTGATGACCAGCGCCGCCACACGCACCCCTTCGCGCACAGCAAAGGGTAGACTTGCCCAGGCAACCAGGTTCATGGCTGACATGGTATCGCCGCGTCCCCCCAGCATCGTTGTCACCAGGTGGAGCAAGCCTCCCACCAGCAACCAGCCCAGCCAGATACCCAGCACCCCGCTTATCAGAGGGAAGACATAGATGAAAACCGGGCCTTGGGTGGCCTGCATCGCCTGCATGAATTGCGCCTGTTGTTCTGGAGAGTAGTACTGGAAGTCCGGTGGGAGGGGTAACTCGCCGGTCATGGCGAAGTTCTGCCGCACCCAGCCAGATGCCAGCACCCGCGCCACCATCATCAGGGTCAGGATGAGCAGCGGCGTGAGCCATACCCCGTGATTTTGAGCCGTGATTTTGGCGAAGGCGCGCCGCGGCCTGAACAATACCTCGGGTACCCAATTAAACTGAAAGCGCCCGGGCGTATCTGTCTGAGCGATCTCTAGTTCGGCCATAGTTTATCGAATGGCTCCAGTATTTTCGTTTTGGGCTAGTCCAAACTTACAATTGAGTGCAGATTCTACCATATCTACAAGCCTCGGAATGATTATGCTAGTCTGTGACGTAGGGCTGATGCAAAGTCTATATAAGCCAGTCATTAGGAACTCCACAGCGCCAGCGCTTTTCTTTCGCGCGAAAAATGTCATTTGTGAGGGTTTAAGCGCTCTTGCAATGACGCGGCTTTGCATTAGCCATCCTTTATGACGATGCTTCGCAAGCAAAAGTTCCCAATAATCGGGACAAGCAAGTTCGGGCGCGCGTGTCAACTAGCAAGCAGCTATTACATGCAGACCCGTCTTGGAACAACCATTGATTGTATTTCCTTGCAGGGAACCGAAATCGCAAATCGTTGACTTTAATCGTGAAATTTGTTACAAATTAATTTGAAAGACCAAATGGATTGCTAGTGTGCTCCTATGCTCACACAAGCCTACCAAACTACCGGCGTGATTTTTAAGCAGTGGAGCATATAGTCCGTGTTGCCCAGGAGCTAAATCGAGATATTGCCAAACCACTTCAAGCTCGTAAAATCCTAGGCCTCTCTTAAGGCAATGTGTGAACGATATTGCAAGGAGGCATAAATCATGAAGATTATTGCAGAAGGCAAGGGTGAACTGATTGGATGGCATGACCCTGACGAGAACCGAAGATGGATTCGGGAGAATAAACCGCGCGATCTTCGGGACAAGCGTATGAGTGTGAAAGAAGCCGTGGCGCAGTTTGTCCACGACGGCGACTTTATTGCTTTTGGTGGCTTTGGTCACATCCGAATTCCGATGGCTCTGGTTTACGAGATCGTCCGCCAACGAAAAAAAAACCTGGTTATGGCTGGCAAGACCGCTGTCCACGATATAGATATACTTATCGGCGCAGGCTGTGTGAATAAAGTTGAGGTGGCCTATGCCTTTGGTCACGAGTTGCGCGGTCTTTCGCCGGCGGGCCGCCATGCGGTAGAGGCAGGTCAGTGTAAAGTAGTAGCCGAGATCTCGAACGCCGCGTATCAATGGCGCTTCCTCGCAGGCATGATGGGGATTCCATTCATCCCCTCTCGCAACATGTTGGGCACTGATACTTGGACATACAGCGCGTGCAAGGTGGTGGAAGACCCCTGGAGCGGTAAACCTGTTTGCTTGATACCAGCCGCGTATCCCGACGTAGCTATGTTCCACGTGCCTCGCTGTGATAAGTACGGGAATGCCCAGATAGAAGGTATTATCGTGGAAGATTTTGAATTGGCCCGGGCAGCCCGCCGCGTCATCGTAACTACCGAAGAAGTCGTTGACGAAGAGGTGATCCGCGCCGAGCCTCACCGGACGGTGATCCCCTTTTACTTGGTAGATGCATTGTGCGAGGTCCCTTACGGTGCTCATCCCACACAGATGCCCTACCTCTACTTTTTCGACGAGGAACACATTGGCGAATGGTTCACCCTTGCCGAGACATTGGAGGGGATTGAGGCTTACTTTCAGAAATATGTCTATGGCGTCTGCGACTTTGAAGAATATCTAGAGCGGGTAGGTGGTATCAGGAAGCTCAATTATCTCAAGCGCGTGATGCAGTTTAAGGAGCCAATGCGAGCGCCTTGGCTCAAGGGTTAGTTATTGGAGTTAGGTAATTTGTCCAAATGCAAGTCCCGAGCGATTGCATCTGCTTTACACTCTTCAAGCGCAATCGTACCGTAAGTGCGCGAAGTGAGGAGGAGATCCATGACAGTAACCACAGCAGCGTACACTTCCACCGAGCTTTTAGCTTGTGTGGCAGCCAAGCTTCTAGAGGACAAGAAATCGGTTTTGGTAGGCACTGGCTTACCCATGATTGCTGCCTTATTAGCTCAGAAGACGCATGCGCCAAATTTGTTGCTTATCTTCGAGGCTGGGGGAATTGGCCCTCGGATGTCCCAAATGCCCATCTCTGTGGGCGACATCCTTACTTTTTACAAAGCTGTCGCCGCTACCAGCATGCACGATGTCATGAGCGCCTCTCAGGCGGGCTACGTTGATTATGGTTTCGTAGGCGCAGCGATGATTGATATGTATGGCAACATCAATACCACCGTTATCGGTGATTGGGAACGACCCAAGACGCGTTTACCCGGCAGTGGCGGAGCGAATGACCTGGGTTCTTTTTGTCATCGCACTATCATTATCATGCGGCAAGATAAACGCCGCTTTGTAGAGAAGGTGGACTTTATCACGACGCCCGGTTACTTAGATGGCCCTGGAGCTAGGGAGCGAGCAGGTCTACCAGAAGGAACTGGTCCTTATCGAATAATCACCCAGCTTGGTCTCTATGGCTTTGACGAGAAAACCAAAAGAGTTAAACTCCTGGCTCTTCACCCTGGAGTTACACTGGAT
Organism: Anaerolineales bacterium; assembly: GCA_036526235.1. Taxonomy (GTDB): domain Bacteria; phylum Chloroflexota; class Anaerolineae; order Anaerolineales; family UBA4823; genus DATCYX01. The sequence goes on from DATCYX010000282.1 coordinate 3,003, forward strand.
GATGTTAGGGCCAATACTTCTTTCGAGATCCTCATCCCCGAAATGGTTCAGGTCACTCATCCACCCACGGAAGAAGAGCTCCGGTTGCTTCACGAAATGGATCCTATTGGTGTAATAGTTCGCAAGTAGAGACAGATATATGTTTCAGGCGTCCCTCTCGTCTATCAGCCTCCGATGATTACCCGTAGGTCGAGATGTCGAAGATCTGACCGCTCTTGGGTCAGTCGAAGATCTGATCGCTCTTGGGTCAGTCGAAGATCTG
>DATCYX010000283.1:0-4233 GCA_036526235.1 Anaerolineales bacterium
CCCAGCCGCAGCACTCAGGTCGGCCTGTTCTGTCAGGAAAACCAGGAACTCCGTCTCCCCATCTTGGGAGGTCTGCAGCACCCAGGGATCCACCTTGCTTGTCCAGGCAGGGGCAGGTGCTGCCAAGGAACCTGGGACACCTGATAAGATCAAGATGAGCAGGATGAATAGAATGAGGCGCTTCTGCATATCATTAACCCATCACAATTGCCCCTCGCTGCTTACTCTCCACTCAATGCCTTCACCAGCTCGCGGCAAAAGTCGGGGATATCCTCCACCACTCGCCCCCACACCAGGTTACCATCCCTGAAGGCTGGCTCGTCAACCCATATTGCCCCGGCATTGACCAGGTCGTCTTTGATACCCAGCGAGCCGGTAGATTTTTGCCCCTTGACGATGCCAGCGGAGATCAAAACCAACCCAGCGTGGCAGATAGCAGCGACGATCTTCCCCTGCTGGTATATCTCGCGCACCAGACCGGTCACTGCCGGGTAGCGGCGCAACTTATCCGGCGCCCAACCGCCCGGCACGACTACGGCGTCAAAATCAGCAGACTGCACCTGTTCGGCAGATACATCAACCTTCGCCTCCAGGCAATGCTTGCCAGTGAATCGCTCACCCTTGCCGCTGCCCACAATCGTCACCCGAGCGCCCTCCTCGCGCAGGCGCATTAACGGCACCCAAAACTCCAAATCCTCAAATCCTTCTTCCAGCAAGTAGGCGATGTGTTTCCCTGTCAGTTTCATCTTCCCTCCATCTTCCTGTTTTATAAAAATAGCCTTATAATACCGGTCTAAAATCACCGGAAATAGCAGGAAATGTTAAAAAACAAATAAAATCCATTTATCCTTGCATTAAAGTTTGTTCACTAAATAAATTTTGCATGTATAATCTCACTACAGGAGATTACAAAGATGACTACCTTATTAATAGTTTTAGCCGTTCTCATATTTATGGGAATACCTGCACTCCTTTTCATCGCTGCCTGCATCGCTGGAGCAAGGGCAAGCCAGCGCCAGGAAGAATTTATCTCTTATCTTGAAGTTCCAGCCTCTCAGGAACCAGTACCAGATTGGATGGTGATCGGGGAGAAAGCAGAAGCCTGATCTTGTAATAGGCAATTCCTGATAACACTATAACCTCACTAACAACTTAACCTCACTCCAGATAAAGGGCAGCACGACGAGCCCTCCGGTTGCCAGCGCCCCCAGCGAGAGCGGCAATATCGGCAAGGGTAGCATTTGTATCAAAGCATAGGTCAGGCCGCCACCAATCAAGGCCCCTAAACCAGCCCTCCACAAAGTCCCCCCCAGCTGCAAAACCCCTGGAAAGCGACGATTCAACAAGAAAAGCAAAAGCAATGCCTGTCCGCTGAACGAGAACGTATCAGCCAGCGCCAGACCGATGTGTCCAACGGTCCTCGAGAGCGATACTGCCAGCAGGATGTAGGCAACCGCCTGCAAAAAGGCTGCCAGCAAGGGTGTGGTAGCGTTCTGCCGCGCATAAAATGAGCGCACTGCCACCTCCAGCCAAGTGTGGCCCATCAACCCCAGCAAGAAGGCGCGCGTCGCCCACACCACCATTTCCGTCTCTCGCGGTTCAAAGTCAAAAGCGATCCGCACCAAGGGACGGATGCTCACCGCCAGCAGCGCAGCAATAGGAACGGTCAAAGCCAGCATGGCCCTCAAGGCACGGTTTACCGTCTGGCGGAAGTCATCCGTCTGCCCGCGCACAAAATGTTCGGAGAGGGACGGCAGCAGGGCAATGGCGATGGCCGTACCGATCAACGTCTCCGGCACCTGCTGGATGAACCAGCCATTATTCAGCGCCGAGACAGCCCCCTCTTCAAAGAATGAAGCCAGCCGATCGCGCGCCAGGAAATAACTCTGCAGGCACAACATAGTCAGCAGGCGCGGACCCATCAGGCGCAGCACTTGTTGCACCCCCGGATTACGCAGATCGATGGCAGGCGCCCATCGATAACCAAAGCGAAGCAAACCCGGCAATTGAATTGCCAGGTGCAGCAACGCCCCTAAGATCACTCCATAGACCAATCCAAAGATACCCAGGCGTGGTCCCAACACCATGATACCGAAAATCTGGCCCAGGTTATAGAACCCTGGCGCCATCGCCGGCAGCAGGAAATGCTGGTTGGCCTGCAATCCGGCCATCACCAACCCGCTGATCGAGAAGATCAGGATCGCCATCAGGTCAAGCCGCATCAGACTGGCAGTGAGTGCCCACTTGGCTGGGTCATTAAAACCGGGCGCGATCACATGGCGCACCAGCGGCTCAGCCAGCAAGATGATGACCACAGAGATGCATGCTGTGACCAGAAAAGCCAGGTTGACGATGCGAGAGAACAGGTCCCAGGCCGCTTGGCGACCGTCGCGCTCCAGAAATTCAGACAAGATCGGGATCAGTGCAATTCCCAGCGCGCCACCGGAGATTAAGGCAGAGAGCAGGTCGGGGATGTTATTGGAGACAAAGAAAACATCTCGCTCGGCGGCGCTGAACTGGCGGTTGAAGAACACCTGTCGAAGAAATCCCAGGATCTTATCCAGACCAAAGAATACAGCAATGATCAGCGACGAGCGGGCGATGTGCGACATGCCGATAGTATACCCCACCTAAACAACTCCCCTGCGCCCTAATTTCAAGCTTACCAGTTATACTTGGGGCGTGTAAATTACCTGGAGGTAAGATCGTGCCTTTGAAAAAAATACTCAACTTCGTTTTATTGTCATCTTTCCTGGTCTTCTCAGGCTGCAAACTGGGGGGGCAAGCTGAAGCAACCGAGACACCCCTCAGCCCTGAAGCCGTATTCACTGCGGCGGCCTTAACCGCCCAGGTCAGGATGACTGAGCTGATTGCCAGCACCCCCTCCCCCCAGCCAGCCACGCCCACGCAAACTATCGCTGCAGCAACGGTAACGTCTACAGTGCCTTCGGCTGGTGCCGCACCTAGCCTCACCTTGCCTCCCGCTGTGCCGGGAGCAGACAAGGTTGAGTTCGTCGCCGATTTGACCATACCCGACGGCACGGTTTTCTCACCTGGTGAAAAATTCACCAAGACCTGGCGCTTGATGAATGCCGGCACAGCTACCTGGACAACTGCCTATACCCTGGTTTTCTTCAGCGGGGAGCAAATGGGTGGTGCGGCATCTACCTCCTTACCCCTGGAGGTGCCATCTGGACAAACCTTGGACCTCAGCGTACAACTCACCGCCCCCGCCCAGGCTGGTTCGTACACCGGTTATTGGATCCTCCGCAATGCTGCCGGAAGAAATTTTGGGCTGGGACCTAACGCAGATGGGCCATTCTATGTGCAGATCAACGTCTCGGGGACAGCCGCCACCGGCACACCCCAGACCGGCACGCCATCCGCCTCATCCACACCAGGAGGAGATACCGTCAGCGGTGTTACCCTGGGCGTTGACGCGGCAACGGTACAACAGGCCTGCCCCTACACTTTCACCTTTTCTGGACGGTTCACCCTAAACAAAACCGCCACGGTCACTTACCGGCTCGAAGCGGATACCAGCTTCCCGATCAATCTACCTGGAGCGACCACCACTTCACTGAATGCCGGGACGCACGAAGTCACCTATACCCTGGAATTCAGCGATTCGGTCACGGGGACAGCCCGGCTGCACGTCACTGCCCCACAAGATGTGAATTCGGATCCGGTTAGCTTCTCGCTGACCTGCAATTAAGCTGTGTTTTTGGTCTGTGGGCATCTATATCTCTGATAGCCTATCGTTTCATTTGCAACCATGTCCCTCACCCAGGCAATCAAACAGCAGGCTCAAACATTGGGTTTTCAATTGGTTGGCATCACCACGCCTGATCCTCCGCCTCATTACCCGGCCTACGAGGGCTGGTTGCAAGCCGGCCGGCACGGCGAGATGGGCTACCTGGCAAGCGAGAGTGCCCGCCAGCGCCGCCGCGACCCGCGCCAGATCCTGCCTGAATGCCGCTCAATTCTGGTGCTGGGCATACGTTATACAGCCTCCACCCCCTACCCCCTCCCCCATAACCTTGACCATCGGGATATCTATTCCCTCTTTTTCCCTAAAGAATGAGGAATAGGGGGCTGGATAACGTATGCCCAGTACCAGAATTGAGCGGCATTCGGGCAGGATCTGGCGCGGGTCGCGGCGGCGCTGGCGGGCACTCTCGCTTGCCAGGTAGCCCATCTCGCCGTGCCGGCCGGCTTGCAACCAGCCCTCGT
>DATCYX010000284.1:0-11634 GCA_036526235.1 Anaerolineales bacterium
TCCACGGAGGTGCCGTCTGGGGCAGAGCCAGCCGCGGCTGATTGAGCTGGAGTGTCGAGATCCTTGACTGAAGGCTGAGCATCAGCCCTTCATCACGAAATGTTGTGGAGTATTTCAGGAGTTAAATCATGGACGAAAAAGAATTGGAAGAGAAGAAACTAGACGCTTTTCGCGTGGGCGTGGGTGTGCTCATCCTGTTGGGCGTGATGACCATCGGCGAGTACTGGCTTGGCGCGGTGGCTTCTGCCTGGTGGTCGCCACTGCTGGGCGTGGCTCTGCTGAAAGCCTTTTTTGTGGTGCGCGATTATATGCACCTGCCGCGACTCTTTGCCCCTGAGGAGGGTGCGCACGAATGACAACACATACTTCAACACTTGTCGAATATCGCCGCAAAGTGGCAGCTAACCGCCTGGGATTGTGGCTGTTCATCCTTTCGGATACTTTTGTATTTGGTGGACTGTACGTCAGTCGCTTCTACCTGCTTGGCACGCAAGAGCGCCCTGAAGTCAGCCAGCTACTGGGTTTTGTGGTCACAGCCATACTTCTGCTGAGTAGCTTTTTCATGAACCGGGCTGAGACCGCCATGGCGCACGGGGATCGAAAGACCTTCTTGCGTGGCACGCTGACGACACTGATTCTGGGTGTGATCTTTCTGGTCGGCGTGGTGGGAGTGGAGTGGCAGATTGCCCCCTTTGGCCCTGGTGATGGAGCGGCCGCCTCGATCTTTTACACCATGACGGGTTTCCACGCTTTTCACGTGCTCACCGGCGTGATCTTCCTGGCTGTGGTGTACAACAATGGGCGCAAGGGGCTCTATTCAGCCGAGCGCCATTGGGCGGTGGAAGCCTGCGCCGTGTACTGGCACTTTGTCGATGTGGTGTGGATTTTCTTCTACCCGGCTTTGTACCTGATTGGGTTGCCGGTTATTTGAGAGCGAAGTGAGAAAGAACCCACTTTTTTACGCATTGTATGGACTGGCTGCGCTGGCGCTGATCACGCTTGGCTGGCGCATTTTCGCTGGCCCGTACAAGTTCAAGGGCTCGCAGATCGACCCGCCTGTGTCAGCCGCAGACTTCACACTGACGGATCAAAACGGTCAGGCATTCCGGTTGAGCGAGCAGCGTGGGAAAGTGGCGTTGATCTTCTTTGGGTACACCAATTGCCCGGATGTCTGCCCAATCACGCTCACGACATATACCAAAATACGCGCTCGCTTGGGCGATGAGGCAGACAAAGTGCGCTTTATCTTTATCACCGTAGATCCTGAACGTGATACGGTAGAGCAGATCCGCTCGCACCTGGGGAATTTTGACCCGGCGCTTATCGGTCTGACCGGCAGCCGGGAAGAACTTGAGAGCGTCTGGAAGAATTACGGCGTGTTCCAGTCCCAGCATGGAGCCGAGGGGGTGGAGCATTATGATGTGGATCACTCTTCGCGCATATATGCCATCGACCCACAAGGCAACTGGCGATTGACATATCCGGCCGAGATGGATTACGAGACCATCGCCAAGGATGTGGAGCATTTGATTGATTGATGAACGCAAAGTTTGATATTGGTCCCTATATCATCCGCTTTATTGTCACCGCGCTGATCTCGGTGGTAGTGGCTGGACTTATAAATGAGGGAGCTTACTTGTTCCAGAAAGAGAAATATGACCGGCCGCCGAAGACCATCCAGCTCGTCGTCCCCAATGGGACGGCAGACCAGTTGGCTGCGGGAGAGCCCATCAAATCGATCCCGGAGAATATGGTCTTTGTGGCGGGTGATGTGCTGGAGGTCAAGAATGAAGATAGCGTAGCGCACCAGCTTGGGCCTGTCTGGGTGCCAGCCGGCGCTACCGGGCGCTTGGATCTGAACGATCCCAATAAGTACGCTTATTCCTGTTCCTTTACCACGCAACGGTATCTGGGGTTGGACGTGCGACAGCCAACCACCCTGGGGACACGCCTGACAGCCTTGGCGGTGGGTGGTCCTCCCTTATTGGTGTTCTTTTTCATCTATAGTCTGCTGGTATTTCCAGTCAAGCCAGCTCAGAAAGAGGCAGTGGGGCAGGCGTGATGAGCGGGCATGCTGGCAGTCTGGTGGTGCATAAGAGGGGTGGTATTCGCGCCTTGCGCGTATTCAGTCGCCGCTGGATTCTTTCAACGCTGCTGGTTTTGGCCGCGGCGGCGGTGCTGGCTCGCCTGGGCCTCTGGCAGCTTGACCGTCTGGAGCAGCGCCGCGCATTCAACGCCCGTGTTCAGGCACAAATAAGCCAGCCGGTATTGGAATTGACCGCTGGCACAATGGGGCTGGATCTGGCAAGTATGGAATACCGAGCTGTACACCTGCGCGGCGAGTACGATTTCTCTCACCAGGTAGCTTTGCGAAACCAGGTGTGGGGCAATGAGCCTGGTGTACGCCTGCTCACCCCATTAAAAATTGAGGGCACTGATAGCTATATTCTCATCGAACGCGGCTGGGTGCCTGGGCTTGAATCAACCCCCCAGGATTGGCAGCAGTATGATGAAACTGGCATGGTCGAAATTAACGGGATGATCCGCGCTTCGCAAAGCAAGCCGGACTTCGGTCGCCGCGCTGATCCCGTACCGGCACCCGGTGAGGAGTCCCTACGCCTGTGGCATTTCGCCAACGTGGAGCGTATCGCCGATCAGGTGCCCTATCGGCTGCTCGCGGTTTATATCCAGCAGGCGCCTTCTCTAGCCTTGACGGGTCTGCCGAATCGCAGCCTGCCAGAGCTGGAATTGACGGAAGGGCCGCATATGGGTTACGCATTGCAATGGTTCAGCTTTGCTGTCTTGTTGTTGATTGGGTATCCATATTACGTGAATAAAAGGGAGCTTAAGCGCTGACCTGCTCCCGGGTATTCCTTATTTACCCGAGCGCGTTGCACACAAGGTATTATGCTTCGAAAATTCTCTCGCTACCCATATATTGTCCTGACCGCCTTGCTTGGCGTCTTTATCCTGATTGTCATGGGAGGCGTGCTGAGCGCCACGGGCGCTGGGGGCGCCTGTCCAGACTGGCCCACCTGTTTTGGGGCGTGGACACCTCCCCCTGCCTCGTTAGAACAACCGTTGGCGGATTATCTGCACCGTTTCGGGACGGCTCTGGCTACGTTCTTCATCCTGGCGGCAGTCTGGCGAGGTAAGCGCAGCCAGCCCTGGATCATCCGTCCCTTGCTCGCGGCGTTAGGGACCTTGCTCGTTCAGGTGCTCTTGGGAGCCTGGATGGTACTGAATCCGCAGGCTGCCGGTCGGGCTTGGATTTCAGCCTTGCACCTGGGTTTGTCTTTGATCATGCTGGCAGCGCTTGCAGTGGCTACGGTTGTAGCTTTCGTGATAAGAGGACGTCCCTCGAAAGATAATGAGCACCGCTTGGTATTGAGCTTCGCTTCACCCTTTGCTAGACTCTCTCTGGTAACCCTGGTGGCGACCTTCTTGCTCTTGGTAACTGGGGCAGCTGTTGCAGCTGGTGAGGCGACGCAGGCTTGTCTCGGCTGGCCTTTGTGCAATGGGATGCAATTACCAGACAACCTGGTTGGTTGGGTGAACCTGAGCCATCGGCTGGTTGTTGGGCTTGCGGGCATCCTGGTTGCAGGTCTGGTTTGGCGCGCATGGCTTACCCAGCGTACCCAGACGCCTGTGCTGGTCTCGGCAACGGCGGTAGGGGCTCTCTTCTTCGCCCAGGCGCTGATGGGAGCCAAGATGGTGCAGGGCTTTCCGCCATACTTATTGGTCTTGCATCAGGCGACTGCTGTCGCAACTTGGGCGGCGCTGGTGGTGCAGGTGGTTACCGTCGGCTTGGCTGGGCGCTCGTCAGAGCAAGAACGGGTTGAGGCGATTGCCGGGCGCGGTTCAAGATGGCAGGTGCGCGATTACCTCATGCTCACCAAGCCGATTGTCGTGGCTTTGCTGCTGGTGACCACCTACGCCGGCATGGTGATTGGGGCGAAAGCCTGGCCTTCATTTTGGCTCACATTTTGGACGTTACTGGGCGGTTTCATGGCCGCGGGCGGCTCTGGGGCGATCAACCAGTACATTGATCGCGCCGATGATTTGAAGATGCAGCGCACGCAGAAGCGTCCCATTCCATCAGGCAGGCTGACTCCAGGGCAAGGATTGGCTTTTGGCGTTGGCCTGGCGCTGGCGTCTTTCTACCTGATGGCTGCCCTGGTCAATTTCACAGCTGCCTTGCTCACCCTGGCTGGAATTATCTATTATGTACTTATCTACAGCCTGCTGCTGAAGAAGACAACCGTGCAGAACATTGTCATCGGCGGAGGGGCAGGGGCTATCCCGCCGCTGGTGGGCTGGGCTGCAGCGACTGGTGGGTTGAATATCCCCTCACTTTTCTTGTTCGCCGTGGTCTTCATGTGGACGCCGCCGCACTTCTGGGCGCTGGCGCTGGTGCGTCGCAATGATTATGCCCGCGCCGGGGTGCCCATGCTGCCCGTGGTGCGCGGTGAACGCGAAACGCGCTGGCAGATCTTTATTTATACTCTGGAATTGGTGGCGCTCACTTTGTTGCTGCCGCTCTTTGGACTGGGTGGCAGCGTCTACCTGGTCGGGGCGCTGGCGCTGGGTGGCTGGCTGTTGCTGACTGCCTGGAAGGTGTGGAAACAAGGAGGTAACCGGGTAGCCTGGAAGATGTACCGCTATTCCAGCATGTACCTGGCGTTCCTCTTTGTGGTCTTAATGGTAGACGCATTGATTTAACGGTATCTTTTATCGGTATAGAGGACATGGCCTGGAAGCAACCTTCCAGGCCATGTCCTTATTAATTGACGCACTATACTTGACAGCAGATATAATTTGTAATTGATTCTTGTGCAGTAATAATGTATACTGGACTCAAGTCTCACCGTTACGGAATGCATCGCAGGCGGGAGCCTGTTATGGGCTTAATTCAGGATCATGTTCGTTTAGACCGCTAGCAAGAGCTTGGCGGTTTTTGTTGTGAAAGGGAACTACGATGGAAGTACAAAAATCGATTCTAATTACAGCCTCACCAGAAGCAGTTTGGCCTTTTATGGTTCAACCAGATAAGGTCCTCCAATGGTATCTCACGTTCCAAAAATTTGAATATACAAGCAAACCTCGGAGCGGTGCGGGTACAACGATGTACATCGAAGAAAAAGCGGCTGGTCCACTGATGAAAATGAATTTTATCGTCACGGAATGGGTTGCTAACCAATTGCTGGCTTTTCGGATGGAGCCCGGCGCTGGACCGAAATCCTATGAGCAGAGGTGGAGCATAGAACCTTCTCCCTCTGGATGCATAGTAACCTTATGGGAAGAGGTCCAACTGCCTTATGGGGTCATCGGTAAATGGGTAGAACGGATTGCTCAGCCAAAATCCGAAGCCACGGTTGAGAAGATACTTGTAAAACTGAAGACACTTGTCGAAGCCGTAGAAGAAGAGACTCCAGAGACAATATCCGATGCACACCTCGAACTGCAGTTTTGATTGAGAGAACCGTGGATAGCATTAGGGGCTGATCCTATATTGTCTTTGCAAAAGCCGCTGACGAGATTCGGCGGCTTTCCATTTGGGTAAAAATATAACTGTGATACCGATCTTAACTGCTGGTAATTATTGGGCAAAAAATGTAGCAACCGCTTAATTGAATTAGGACTTACGCAGTTGAAGAGGAAAGGAGGGGGGTTTGGGTGGGCATCGCCCGCCCAAACCCCCCTTCCACGTATCCAACTGCGTAACTTCTATGTATGTCGGTTAAAATCATCAATATGTAGAATTCAAAAGGTTGTTACAATGTGCGCTGAATAAATCCCTTGGCTGTCCGCCGTGAGGAGAAATGTTCACTAAGTAGCAAATCCTATGCGGTCAGGCAGCCATTCGGATCTCTCCTGAAGGAGGTATGAACCAAATGAGCCCAATCCGGATGTCCAAGGTAGAATCAGGAATACGCGTCGTCCTTGAGTTCAATGAGGCCTTCAACCGTCATGATGTCGCCGGTATGATGCGGCTTATGAGCGACACTTGTGTCTTCGAAAACACGCATCCAGCCCCCGACGGCACTGTATACACGGGCAAGGAAGTGGTCACTCAATATTGGCAGGAATTCTTCCGCCAGTCGCCGCACGCCCATATCGCAATCGAGGAGATTTTTGGTCTTGGTGAGCGGTGTATCATGCGCTGGAGATACAGCTGGGTGGACTTAGAAGGTGAAAAAGGGCATGTCCGAGGCGTCGATATATTCCTGGTGAGAGACGGTGGCATCAAAGAGAAGCTGTCCTACGTCAAGGGATAGATTGGATTTGAGTGGAGGATATGGTTCTGCGGATTGTGCTCGAAGATAACCGTCTCCAACGATTGCTGGTTATCTGTCTATTACCGCCCTCACCTTTCTTGCACCGAGCTATTCGCCAATTTTCATGCTACGATGAAGCGGTACGCTGGCTGAATCCAAGTTTGGGTGAGCGACATTGATGAGACAAACGCCAGTGAAAACTTGATCACAGGCGATGTTTAAGAATATAGGGGGATTATCCTCGTAAACAAGCACCAGCTTATCCATGTACGAATAATCAAGTTCTACCAGCTGGCCAATATGATGGGCGAGATTGGCTTTCTTCGAGGAAAGCGGCAGCGGGAGCAAAATCGTGAAACAAATCCGTCGCCTCCCTTGACAAGTTAGTTGTTTGAGAATAAAATGAGCGCATACTCAATATATGAATGAACGCTCACTTATTTTGTGAGCAAACACTCATTTTGGAGGCGCGCCTGTGCAGAAATTTAAAAAACCTCCCCAAAACCGCCGCCAGCGGCGCGTAGCCGCCCGCCGGGCAGAAATACTGAATGCAGCCACCCATCTTTTCGCCGAGAAGGGATTCCACCGCACCACCACCCGCGATATCGCTGCCGCGGCGGATGTCTCGGAAGGCACGCTATACAATTATTTCGAAAACAAGGATGATATACTCTTCGGCATTATGTCCCGCCTGACGGAGAGTCAGGATCTGAACACCAGCCTGGCCCAAGCTTTACCAGACGACGCCAGGGGTTTCCTGTACGACACGCTCATCCAGCGTAAGCAGTTCGTTGACCAGAATAGCGATATGCTGCAGTCCGTCTTGTCCGAGATATTGGTCAATCCTGAGCTGCGCCAGCGCTATTACCGGGAGCTAATTCTGCCCAGCATTGAACTGCTCGAAGCGCACCTGCAAGTGCGCCAGGATCAGGGGCAAATCCGCCCGCTGAACATTCCCATGTCGGTGCGCTTCTTGGTTGCCCTGACCAACGGGCTTTTCTTTCTGGATGTGTTAGGCGACCCACTGGTGCAGTCTCAGTGGGATGAACTCTCGCAATTGATCACCAGTATTTTCTTTGACGGCGTGGACCCGCGCCCATAGGGCAACCTGATAACCGAAAAGGATCGTTATGTTTTTGAAGAACCTTTTCCGCCGAAAAATACGCACCGCACTTACCGTGCTGGGTATCAGCATCGGTGTGGCTGCTATTCTCGGTTTGGGTGCCATGGCAAGTGGGCTGGAAGCTGGTTATGGCTCAATGCTCTCTGGCAGCAAGGCGGACTTGATCCTCAGCCAGCCGGACTCGTTTGATATGAGTTACAGCGTGGTGGATGAAAATATTGGCGTGCAGCTTGCTGCAATGCCGGAAATCCATGCCTTGAGCAGCATGCTGGAGGGATTTGTCCAGGCAGAGAACGAGCCATACTTCTTTGTTTTTGGGTATCCAGAGGACAGTTTCATCCTGGACCGCTTCCAGATCGTCGATGGAGCGGCGTTATCGTCCCGAGAAGCCCGGAGTGCCCATGGCAAGCCGATCCTGCTTGGTTCGGCGGCGGCTGAGGTGCTGGATAAAGCAGTTGGCGACAGCATGCGCCTGACAGGTAGCGTTTATCGGATTATCGGCATTTACCAGACAGGTGATGCCTTTGAAGACTCTGGTGCTATTTTGCGCATGCAGGACGCCCAGGAGCTATTGGGGAAGCCTCGCCAGGTCAGTGTGTTCTATATACAGCTGAAGGATCCCGCCTTGCGGGAGCGCTTTATCAAGCGCGTCGAGCGCCAGATGCCTGAGCTGGAGTTGAGCGGGGTGCAGGAGTTCCAAGATAAGCAGATCATGTCGGACATGTTTGCGGGTTATGTGTGGGTGATCGGCGGTCTGGCGATCCTGATTGGCGGAGTGGGCATGATGAACGCCCAGTTGATGTCGGTGTTCGAGCGCACGCGTGAGATCGGCGTGCTGCGCTCTGTGGGCTGGAGCCGCAGCCGCGTGCTGTGGATGATCCTGGCTGAATCGATGTTTGTCTGCCTGGCAGGCGGAGTGTTGGGACTGGGCCTGGGTTATTTGCTGTTGGACGTCATCTCAAGAAACACAGTTATTTTTGGAGCAAGTACGGCATCCATCGGCGCTAGCTCGTTGCAGCAGGCTTTCATCGTCGTGGTTGTGATGGGATTGGTAGCTGGTCTCTATCCAGCCTGGCGGGCATCCCGCTTGCAGCCTGTGGAAGCGCTGCGCTATGAAGGCGGTGCTGCCAGTAAAGCACGCCGCTTGCCCGTGGGCGGGATGGCGGTGCAAAGCTTGCGGCAACGGGTAACCCGAACATTGCTGACTGTCATGGTGATTGGCATCACGGTGGGCGCCATCGCCGCGCTGGAGGGCTTGCTCCTCAGCATGAAGGCAGATATGACCGCCATGTTTTCTAGCGGCGGCAACCAGATCATGATCCGCCAAGCAGATGTCAGCGATACGTCTCTTAGTGCCATCGATGAGCGCATTGGCGATAAAATCGCGGCGCTGTCTGAAGTCGAGACCGTGAGCGGAGTTATGATCGCAGCGGTCGTATTGCCCGACACGGGTGGTTTCTTCATCATGCTGGGCTATGGACCTAATGAGCAGGCAATTCGCCGTTTCCGCATCGTAGATGGGGAGCCACTAAAAAGCAACCACCAAATCATCCTCGGCAAGTCTATGGCCGATGCCATGAAAAAAAACGTCGGTGATACCATTGATTTGAGTGGCGCGCGCTTCCGAGTTGTGGGGATATATGAGAGCAACATCTCCTGGGAAGAATTAGGCGGCGTCGCTTCCTTGCGGGATACCCAGTTATTCATTGGTCGGCCTCGCAAAGTGACCATGTTTGCTGTTTCAGTACGCGACCCGTCTCAGGCGGAGGAAGTGGTTGAGAAGATCAATGCAACATTCCCTGAAGTGCACGCCTCGCTGAGTGGCGAATTTGCCGATCAGATGCCCGATTTTGAAGCTTCGGAAGGTATGATGAGCGGCATCTCGGTCATGGCGATCTTCATCGGTGGGGTGGGTGTGCTGAATACCATGCTGATGGCAGTCTTTGAGCGCACGCGCGAGATTGGCGTATTGCGTTCGCTAGGTTGGGGACGCAGCGCCATCTTGAGTATGATCCTGCGCGAATCGCTCTTGTTGGGCTTGCTGGGCGGAGGGGCTGGGATAGTCATCGCTTTTTGCCTGGTCCAATTGGCTTCAATCGCACCAATAGTGGGTGATTACTTCGGTGTCACTTGGCAGTGGCAAATCTTCGCCCGCGCCATCGGGATTGCTATCATGCTTGGTTTACTGGGCGGGCTTTACCCCGCCTATCGCGCCACACGATTGCAGCCTGTGGAGGCGCTTAGATACGAGTGATTTGGAGAGTTCCAATGCAAAAGAAATCGCTTTCTCTCTTGTTTATATCTGTACTCATCGGACTTGTTCTGGTTTCGGGGTGTGATGCCCTGGGGCAGCGCGCTACGCCTACACCGGAAGCGGTTGTTGAGGAGGACTTCGTTCCACTGGTTAACGCTACTGGGGTAGTCGTACCGGCGCGATTCACTACCTTGAGTATGTCTGCCAGCGGAGTTGTGGCCGAGGTCTTGGTGAGCGAAAATGATGTTGTCTCGGCTGGGCAGCCATTGGTGCGCCTTGAAGGTAAAGAGGATTTGGAGGCTGCCATAGCTGCCGCTCGTTTCGAAGTGGCAGCTGCCCAGCACGACCTTGACTTACTGTATAAAGACCTGGATTTGCGCCTTGCCAACGCCCAGCAGGTCGTCGTAGATGCCAAGCAAGCATTGCGGGATGCAGAACGCCGCCAGTATAACGTCGAGCGTGCCGCCAAGCAGGTAGATATCGACCAGGCGCGCGCCAATCTGGTGCTTGCTCGCGACAAGCTGGAGAAGGCAGTGGAAGATTTCGAGCCATACGAGAATAAACCTGAGGATAACCTGACCCGGGCCGCGTTGTTGAGCGCAAAAGCAGCTGCGGAGGAGCAATACGATGCGGCTGTGCGTCTGCTGAATAACCTGCTGGCTGGCGCGAATGATCTGGATGTCGCCGAGGCGAATGCAGAAGCGGAAGTTGCAAAGGCGCAATTGGCTGTTGCGGAGCGCGAGGTTGAGTTGCTCAAGGTAGGCCCAGATCCGGAGGATGTCAAGCTCGCCGAAGGGCGACTGGCGAACGCTAAAGTCCAGCTCACCAGTGCTGAAGCGGCTCTTGGCGATCTGGAACTGCTGGCTCCATTTAATGGTACGGTCACCGAGCTATATATCAAGCAAAGTGAATGGATCTCATTCGGTCAGTCTGTGTTGTTATTGGCGGACCTCGACCACTTGCGCGTGGAGACCACCGACCTAAATGAAATTGATGTCGCCCGTATTGATGAGGGCAGCACAACCCTGATTACATTTGATGCTCTGCCAAATGTGTCTACCCAAGGGCAGGTAATCCGTATTGCACCCAAGGCCTCCGCAGGGTCTGGGGTTAACTATACTGTGGTGGTTGAGATGGATGAGATCCCGAAAAGTTTACGCTGGGGCATGACGGCGTTTGTGGATATCGAAGTTCAGGAATAGAGGATTTATCAATGGCACCTGAATGGATTGTAGAAACTCGTGATTTGACGCGAATATATGGTGATGGCGAAGAGATTCACGCGCTGGATGGCGTGAATTTGCAGATAGCGCCCGGCGAGGTTGTAGCAGTGATGGGACCAAGCGGCAGCGGCAAAAGCACCTTGCTGAACATGATTGGTGCGCTGGATAAACCGACTCGGGGGCAGGTGTTCGTCAACGGGCAAGACCTGGCTAAGATCCGCAATAAGGATGCTTTTCGCGCTAAGACGGTTGGCTTCATGTTCCAGTTACATAACTTATTGCCGACGATGACTGCACGCGAGAATGTGGAAGTGCCCATGATGGGGCATCGCGGCCTGCGTACCCGCCATAAGCGCGCCAAAGAGCTCTTGGAGCTGGTAGGTCTTCCAGACCGGATGAACCACCTGCCCAACCAGCTCTCCGGTGGGCAGAGGCAGCGCGTGGCGGTGGCGCGTGCCCTGGCAAATGACCCTCCCCTGGTGCTCGCGGATGAGCCCACTGGTAGCCTGGATACCGTGGCAGGCATGGATCTGCTCAAATTATTACACGAGCTCAATCACAGCCAGGGGACCACATTCCTGGTCGTGACACATGACATCGCTGTGGCGCGCCAGACGCACCGCGTGGTGGTCATGGCGGATGGCAAGATCGTGCGCGAGGACCTGATTGGCTCCCCCCTGGAGGAAGACCTGAAGATGTGGCGTCACTCGGGGCTGGGCAGGCGAATTCTCGAAGAAGAGATGGATGTGATACAGA